>NZ_JBEXPH010000015.1:43468-77597 GCF_040611955.1 Streptomyces sp. NPDC006510
CCGCCGCGTCCCCCCCGGCCGGGCCGCCCCGGGCCGCGGGCCCCCGGCGCCGGGCCCCGGCCGGGGGGGCGCGGGCGCGCGGCGCCCTCGCCCACGAACCGTCCGCCCCCCGACCACCGGTCAGAGTGCCTGCGGGAAGGCGAAGAGGCGCTCCGGGTCGTACTGCTTCTTCAGAGCGGTGAGGCGGTCGGCCGCCGAGCCGTAGTAGGCCCGGCGCCAGTCGGTCAGTGTCGGGTCGATGTAGTTCTGGTACGCCGCTCCGGACGCGTGCCGGCGCATCGCCGCGTGAGTGTTTTTCAGCCAGTCCTGTTGGGCATTGCCCGCCGTCCCGGGGTTCCAGGAACCGATGTACTGGGCGAGTACCCGAGAGCCGCGGTGGACGAAGGCCGTCGACTGCGGGGAGACCCGGTTGATCGCCCCGCCGAGCGCGGTGAGCGCGATGGAGCCGCCGCCTCCGCCCCTGGCCACCGGGATCCGGGTGAATGCCTCGGTCCGGTCGAGCAGGGCCTGCACGCCCGCCGGGGACAGGGAGCGGTCGTAGAAGTCGGACGCGGCGGCGTACGTCTCGCGCTGGAGCGTGCCCTGGGTGGTGCGGCCGGGCGTCGTCCCCGGCAGGTGGCACTGGGCGTCGGTGATGCCCGAGCAGCCCGCGTACACCAGCATTGACTCCTGGTAGCTGCGGCGGCGCAGCGAGACGGAGGAGGCCGGGGCGCCGATCCGGTCGGCGAGGCGGTCGACGGCGTTCTGCAGGTCGCCGTACGTGCCGAGGCTGAACGCGGCGACCGAGACGGTCGGGTTGCCGCCTCCGGGGCCGGCGGCGAGGTGCGCGGAGGACCAGATCTCGTCGGGCTGGGACGGGCCCCACTCCTGCCAGGCCGAGACGACGGAGCGGGCGCGTGACCAGGGCCACGACATGTACGCGGTGACGGTCTGCGGGGCCGGGCGGGTGCGGAACGTCAGCTCGGTGACCACGCCGAAGTTGCCGTTGCCCGCGCCGCGCAGCGCCCAGAAGAGGTCCGGGTGGTGCTTGGCGTCCACGGTGAGGGTCTTGCCGTCGGCCGTGACGATGGTCGCCGCGGTCAGGCTGTCGCAGGTCAGGCCGTACGCGCGGGAGGCGACGCCATGGCCGCCGCCGAGGGTGAGGCCGGAGATGCCGACGGTGGGGCAGGAGCCGCCGGGGATCGTCAGGCCGCCCGGGGCGAGGCCCTGGTAGACGTCTATGAGTTTGGCGCCCGCGCCGATCGTGCCGTTCCGCCCGACGCGGGACAGTGACGAGACGTCAAGGACGAGGCGGCCGTTCCCGCTCGACCAGCCCGCGTACGAGTGGCCACCGCTGCGAATGGAGACGGGGGTGGCCGTGCGGCGGGCGAAGGACAGGCATTCGCGGATGTCCGCCTCGTGCCGGACGTAGGCGACGGCCGCGGGTTTCAGGCCGTCGAAGCGGGTGTTGTAGAGCTGACGGGCGGTCGGGTAGGAGGCGTCCTCGGGCCGTATGAGGCCCCCGTCGAGGCTCTTGGCCAGTGCGGACCAGTCCGCCGGACCGGCGGGGGAGGGCTTCGGCGGGGCCGAGGAGGCCGGCGGGGCGGGGAAGGCATCCGCGCTGCCCGAGATGCCGGAAGCATCGGAAGTGCCGGACGTGCCCGTGGAGTTGCCGCCGGAAGCGGAAGTGGCGCTGCAGGCGGTGGTGGTGACTCCGGTGAGTGCCACGGCGGCGCTCGCGGTGAGCAGGGTGCGCCGGGCGGGCAGGGGCGGCAGGTTCATCGGATCTCCGAGTCTTGGCGCTCATGGGCCGGCCGGCGGGGCGTGGGGGAGGCCGGGCGTGGGGGGATCAGCTGGAGAAGTCGGGGACAGCGGATGGGCCGGGGGCAACGGACGGGCCGGGAACAGCGGACGGACCGGAGGAGGAGTCAGGGTGCCGCGCGGTGCTCCGCGGCATCCGTACGTGCCCGGTCCCTGGAGCGGCGGGCCGGCCCGGACCAGCCGCAGCCGCAGCGCGCGGTGCAGAAGGAACCGCGCTCCACGGTCGTGGGCTCGTGCCCGGTGGACGCGGTGGCGGGGGCGGTCGGCGGGACCTCGTCGGTGCGTTGGTCATACACCCGTCCACGGTACTGGGCACGGCCACCCGGCGGTGTGGCCGATGGGGGCGCCGTGACGGGGGACACGGGTCGTCGTTATGCGGAACGGATGGGCCTCTCGGGCAGGCGTTACGGCGTTGGGGGTTGGCAGGCGATGGTGGTGCGGCAGCACAGGTCCGGAGGCGGGGCGCGGGCTGTCTGCGCCCTTGCCGTGGTGGGCGTGATGGCGGCGACCGCCGGATGCTCGGGCGACGGTGGTGGCGGTGACCGTGCCGTGGCCGATGAGCGGGGCGGGGCCGACGCCCTCGACGCGGTCCACCGCGCAGCCGCGGTGCTCGCGGGGACGGTGAGCGGGACGGGAACGGCGGCCGTGGCCGGGGCGGCCCCCGGTGCCGGGACCGCCCCCGATTCCGGTGCCGGGACCGCCCCCGATTCCGGTGCCGGGACCGCCGGGGTGCGTACGTCGATGGAGACCGCGGCGGGCGGGACGAGGGTGACCATCCGGGGCCGGGGCACGTACGACTTCCGCCGCCGGACGGGCCGGCTCACGGTCGTGCTGCCCAAGGACGCCGCCGGCCAGGACGAGCACCGTCCCATCACCGAACTGCTGGCCCCCGGCGCGCTCTACATGATGAACCGAGGCGCCGGAGTGCCCACGGACAAATGGGTCAGGGTGGACACGACGGCCCTGGCGGACGGCAATCTCGTCACCGGCGGGGTGACCGACCCGATGGCCGCCGCCGAACTGCTGCGCGGGGCGCGGCAGGTGACGTACGTGGGGAAGACCGTGCTCGCCGGGGTCCCCGTGCGGCACTACCGGGGGACGGCGGACATCGGGCTGGCCGCGCGCGCGGCCGCGCCCGGATCGCGCGGGGCGCTGGCCGCGGCAGCGAAGGGGTTCCGCAAGGGCATGGTGCCGTTCGAGGCGTACCTCGACGAGCAGGGGCGGCTGCGCAAGGTGCGCCACCGGTTCAGCTTCGCCAACGAGGGGCCGGCGGTGGAAGTGGTATCGACCACACTGTTCTTCGGGTTCGGGGTGCCGGTCTCCGTACAGCTGCCGGACGGTCGCGACATCTATACCGGGCAGATCCGGCAGCGATAGCCGAGTGGTGGGCGGGGGCAGGTGCGGGTGCGAGTGCAGTTGCGGATGCGGGCGGTGACGTAGGCATGCCGACAGTGGCGAAATGGTCCGTCCGTGCCATGCGCGGCGCGTGGTCCGCTCCCTACGCTAGGAAGCCGGCGACGGCAGTGAGAGGTGAGTGACGTGGTGACGCTCGGCGCGCGGACCGTATCCGACCATGTGGCCCTCGCTGAGATCGAGCTCTGCGGTGAGCTGATGATCGCCGCGTCGGCCGCGATCGGGGAACGGCTCAGCGCGGACCGTATCGACGAGGTGCTCAACGTCCGCGTGATCACCGAACGGACCACCGTCCCCCGGCAGGGAGATCACCGGGGGTGAGCGCGGCCCCGAGGCCCGGGGACCCCCGCCATCAGGTACGGAGCAGCCGGGCGATCGCCTTCGAGGCTTCCTCGACCTTGGCGTCGATCTCCTCGCCGCCCTTGACCGCCGCGTCCGCGACGCAGTGCCGCAGGTGCTCCTCCAGCAACTGGAGGGCGAAGGACTGGAGCGCCTTCGTGGACGCCGAGACCTGGGTCAGTATGTCGATGCAGTAGACGTCCTCGTCGACCATGCGCTGGAGGCCGCGGATCTGGCCCTCGATCCGGCGCAGCCGCTTGAGGTGTTCGGCCTTCTGGTGGTGGTAACCGTGTATGCCCCGGTCGTGGTCGGTGACGGCGGATTCCGTCTCCGTGGTGGTCCCGGTGGCCTCGGTGGTGGTCATTACTGCCTCCCGTTTTCCCTTTACCCTGCCGTTTATATACCCCTGGTGGGTATATCCTAACGAATTCAGCTGAAACGTGACCGGGGGCCCGTGCTGATCACTGTGCCTGATGCGCGACACTGAAGAACGCCGGTTAGCCGTGGCCGGATGATGCGCCTAGCATCAGCCTGACCGAATCCAAAGCACCCCGAGGACCCCACGTGCGCTTTCGTCTGACCCCCAGGGAGACGAGCTTCTACGACATGTTCTCCGCGTCCGCGGACAACATCGTCACGGGCTCGAAACTCCTGATGGAACTGCTCGGGGCGGACTCTGCCTCCCGAGTCGAGATCGCGGAGCGCATGCGGGCAGCGGAGCACGCGGGGGACGATGCCACCCACGCGATCTTCCACCAGCTGAACTCCTCTTTCATCACGCCGTTCGACCGCGAGGACATTTACAACCTCGCGTCGTCGCTCGACGACATCATGGACTTCATGGAGGAGGCCGTCGACCTGGTCGTGCTGTATCAGGTCGAGGAACTCCCCAACGGCATTGCCCAGCAGATCGAGGTGCTGGCCCGCGCGGCCGAGTTGACCGCCGAGGCGATGCCCGGTCTGCGGACGATGGACAATCTCACCGAGTACTGGATCGAGGTCAACCGCCTGGAGAACCAGGCCGACCAGATCCACCGCAAACTGCTCGCTCATCTCTTCAACGGCAAGTACGACGCCATCGAGGTGCTGAAGCTGAAGCAGATCGTGGACGTGCTGGAAGAGGCGGCCGACGCGTTCGAGCACGTCGCCAACACGGTGGAGACCATCGCGGTCAAGGAGTCCTGAACCACGTGGACACCTTTGCGCTGATCGTGACCATCGGTGTCGCGCTCGGCTTCACGTACACGAACGGCTTCCACGACTCGGCGAACGCCATCGCCACGTCCGTCTCCACCCGTGCGCTCACCCCCCGCGCGGCGCTGGCGATGGCCGCGGTGATGAACCTGGCCGGTGCGTTCCTGGGCAGCGGCGTCGCCAAGACCGTCAGTGAGGGTCTGATCGCGACGCCCGAGGGCGACAAGGGGATGGGAATCCTCTTCGCCGCGCTCGTCGGCGCGATCATCTGGAACCTCGTCACCTGGTACTTCGGGCTGCCGTCCTCGTCCTCGCACGCCCTGTTCGGCGGCATGGTCGGAGCGGCGCTCGCCGGCGGGACGCTGGTGCACTGGGACGGGGTGCTCGACAAGGTCGTCATCCCGATGTTCGTCTCGCCGGTCATCGGCCTGATCGTCGGCTATCTGGTGATGGTCGCGATCATGTGGATGTTCCGGAAGTCCAACCCGCACAAGGCCAAGCGCGGCTTCCGGATCGCACAGACGGTCTCGGCCGCGGGCATGGCGCTGGGCCACGGTCTCCAGGACGCGCAGAAGACCATGGGCATCGTGGTGATGGCGCTGGTCATCGCCGATGTCGAGAGCCCGAGCGACCCGATTCCGGTCTGGGTGAAGCTGGTCTGCGCGCTGATGCTCTCGCTGGGTACGTACGCGGGTGGCTGGCGCATCATGCGGACGCTCGGCCGGAAGATCATCGAGCTGGACCCGCCGCAGGGATTCGCGGCGGAGACGACGGGCGCGTCGATCATGTTCGGCTCGGCGTTCCTGTTCCACGCGCCGATCTCCACGACGCATGTGATCACCTCCGCGATCATGGGTGTGGGCGCCACGAAGCGGGTGAACGCCGTGCGGTGGGGTGTCGCCAAGAACATCATCCTGGGCTGGTTCATCACGATGCCGGCCGCGGCACTGGTCGCCGCCGCGAGCTACGGGGTCGTGGTGCTGCTCTTCGGCTGACGGCCGGTCGTGATCACGGCGGTACGGAAAGGGGGCCGCCCCCACTCCCTTTGCGGGGAGCGGGGGCGGCCCCTTCGCCTTGCGGTGGCACCGCCATGCAGCACCTCAAGGCAGTCTGGGGACGGGGCCGGTTCGCCGGGGGGTGAGGCGGTTCGCCGGTGGAAACCCACCACCGGTCGCAACCACCCACGCCCCCGGCCCACGTCGGCCCCGTTGCCGGGTGACCTGGTTATCCGAAGCGACCCGAGATGTAGTCCTCGGTGGCCTGGACGGACGGGTTGGAGAAGATGCGTTCCGTCTCGTCGATCTCCACGAGCTTGCCGGGCTTGCCGACCGCCGCGAGGTTGAAGAACGCCGTGCGGTCCGAGACGCGCGCCGCCTGCTGCATGTTGTGCGTCACGATGACGATCGTGAAGCGCTCCTTCAGCTCGCCGATCAGGTCCTCGATGGCGAGGGTGGAGATCGGGTCCAGGGCGGAGCACGGCTCGTCCATCAGCAGCACGTCCGGCTCGACCGCGATCGCGCGGGCGATGCACAGGCGCTGCTGCTGACCGCCGGAGAGACCGGAGCCGGGCTTGTTCAGCCGGTCCTTGACCTCGTTCCAGAGGTTGGCGCCGCGCAGCGACTTCTCGACGATGTCGGGCAGCTGACTCTTCTTGTACGAGCCGTTCAGCTTGAGGCCGGCCGCGACGTTGTCGAAGATCGACATGGTCGGGAACGGGTTCGGACGCTGGAAGACCATGCCGACCGTACGGCGCACGGCGACCGGGTCGACGTTCGCCCCGTACAGGTTCTCGTCGTCCAGCAGCACCTTGCCCTCGACGCGGCCACCGGGGGTGACCTCGTGCATGCGGTTCAGGGTGCGAAGGAAGGTGGACTTGCCGCAGCCGGACGGGCCGATGAAGGCGGTCACGGAGCGGGGCTCCACGGTCATCGAGATGTCCTCGATGGCGAGGTGGGAGCCGTAGTAGGCGGACAGGCCGCTGACGTCGATGCGCTTGGCCATCTGAATCACTGCTTCTTTCGTGCCGCGTCAGCGGCCGGTCTTCGGGGCCTTCCAGCGGGCGATGCCGCGGGCCACCAGGTTGAGGATCATGACGAAGGCGATCAGGACCAGCGCGGCGGCCCAGGCACGGTCGTACGACTGGTCGGTGCCGACCTTGTACTGCTCCCAGATGTAGAAGGGGAGCGAGGACTGTGCACCCTGGAACGGGTTGGTGTTGATCAGCTGGCTGCCGAAGACCAGCAGCATGATCGGCGCGGTCTCACCGGCGATCCGGGCGATCGCGAGCATCACACCGGTGGTGATGCCGCCGATCGCGGTCGGCAGAACCACCTTCAGGATGGTGCGCCACTTGGGGACACCGAGGGCGAGCGATGCCTCGCGGAGCTCGTTCGGGACGAGCTTGAGCATCTCCTCGGTGGAGCGGACCACGACCGGGATCATCAGGATCGTGAGCGCCAGCGCACCCATCAGGCCGGACGGCTGGGTCTTCGTCATCAGCATGATCGAGAGGATGAAGAGACCGGCGACGATGGACGGGATGCCCGTCATGACGTCGACGAAGAAGGTCACGGCCCTGGCCAGGGCGCCCTTGCCGTACTCCACCAGGTAGACGGCGGTCAGCATGCCGATCGGGGCGGAGATCACGGTGGCGATGCCGACCTGCTCCAGCGTTCCGATCAGCGCGTGGTAGACACCGCCGGTCGGCTCGGAGCCGAGCACGCCCGCCATCGAGTGGGTCAGGAAGTACCCGTCCAGGCGTTCCGCGCCCCGGCTGATCGTCGTCCACAGCAGCGAGGCGAGCGGCACGACGGCCAGCAGGAAGCACACCCAGACGAGGCTGGTGGCGAGCCGGTCCTTGGCCTGGCGCCGGTTCTCGACGACCGAGGTCGCGATGTACGAGATGACGACGAAGAGGAGGGCGGAGAACAGCCCCCACTGGGTGCGGCTCTGCCAGCCCGCCGCCGCGCCGGTGCCCACGCCCAGCGCGAGCGCGACGGCCGCGAAGGCGATCGGGGCCCAGCGGGGAAGTGCCCGGCTGCTGAGGCTGGTGGGGCGGGCGGACGCCGTCGGGGCGGGGCGCTCCTGTATGCCGGTGTTGGCTGCCTGGCTCATGCGTTGGCCCCCGAGTATTCCTTGCGGCGGGCGATGATCAGCCGGGCCGCGCCGTTGACCAGCAGGGTGAGGACGAAGAGCACAAGGCCGGAGGCGATCAGGGCGTCGCGCCCGAACTCGTTGGCCTCGTCGAACTTCGCGGCGATGTTCTGGGCGAAGGTGCCGCCGCCCGGGTTGAGCAGATGCCCGGAGATGATGAAGCTCGGCGACAGGACCGTTGCGACGGCCATCGTCTCGCCGAGCGCACGGCCCAGGCCCAGCATCGAGGCGGAGATCACGCCGGAGCGGCCGAAGGGGAGCACCGAGAGGCGGATGACTTCCCAGCGGGTGGCGCCCAGGGCGAGGGCGGCTTCCTCGTTCATCTTCGGGACCTGGAGGAAGACCTCGCGGCTGACGCTGGTCACGATCGGCAGGATCATGATCGCGAGCAGGATGCCGACGGTGAAGAGCGAGCGGGCGACGCCGACCTCGGTCTTCTCGAAGAGGTACGTCCAGCCGAAGAACTGGTCGAGCCAGAGGTTCAGGCCCTCCAGGTACGGGACCAGGACGAGGGCGCCCCAGATGCCGTACACGATGCTCGGCACTGCGGCGAGCAGATCGACGACGTACGCGAGGGGCGCGGCCAGCTTGCGCGGCGCGTAGTGCGAGATGAACAGGGCGATGCCGACAGCGACCGGGACGGCGATGGCCATCGCGATGATCGAGCTGACGACCGTGCCGAAGAGGAGGACCGCGATGCCGAACACCGGCGGGTCGCCGGCCGGGTTCCAGTCGAGGGTGGTGAAGAAGTTGCCCTCGTTCTTGGAGATGGCGATCGAGGCGCGGTAGGTCAGGAACACGGCGATCGACGCCATGATCACGAGCAGCAGAATGCCCGAGCCCCGGGAGAGGCCCAGGAAGACCTTGTCGCCCGCGCGTCCGGTCTTGGCCCCGGCGCGCTTGCGCGCCACCGGCGGTGCCGGCGGCGTATCTATCGATGTGGAGGAAGCCATGGTCTTTCCGGTCTGTGTGGGGGAGCGGTCTGGCTCCCCTGGCGGCGGTGCACCGGATGGGTGGTGGCGGACCGGTCCGGAGGGGTGCACCGGACCGGTCCGCCGGATGTTGCTGGTGTTGCTTGCGCGTCCTGGTTACGAGAGGGAGGCGATGGTCTCGCGGACCTTGCTGTTGATCTCGGCCGGGATCGGCGCGTAGCCGGCGTCGGTGAGGAGCTTCTGGCCCTCGTCACCGGCGGTGTAGTTCAGGAAGGACTTGACCGTGGAGAGGGTCTCGGCCTTGTTGCCCTTGTCGCAGACGATCTCGTACGTCACCAGGACGATCGGGTAGGCACCCTCGGACTTGGTGGTGTAGTCGAGGTCCAGCGCCAGGTCCTTGCCGGTGCCCTTGATCTTGGCGGCGGCGATGGCCTTGGAGGCGTTCTCCGGGGTGGCCTTGACCGCGGTGGCACCACCGGTGTTGATGTCCACGGTGGAGATGGACTGCGAGGTGGCGTAGCTGAGCTCGAAGTAGCCGATCGAGCCGTCGACCTGCTTCACCTGGGCGGCGACACCGGAGGAGCCGGACGCGGCCTGGCCACCGGGGGCCGGCCACTTCTTCTCGGCCTCGTACTTCCAGTCGCTCGGGGCGGCCGCGCCGAGGTACTTGCCGAGGTTCTGCGTGGTGCCGGAGTCCTCGGAGCGGTGGAAGGCCTGGATGGGCTTGTCCGGGAGCTTGGCGCCGCTGTTGAGCTTGGCGATCGCCTGGTCGTTCCACTTCTTGATCTTGCCGTCGAAGATCTTGGCGAGGGTGGGGGCGTCCAGCGTGAGGCTGTCGACACCCTCCAGGTGGTAACCGATGGCGATCGGGCCACCGACCATCGGGAGGTTGATGCCCTGGCCGCCCTTGCAGATCTTCTTCGAGTCGGCGACCTCTTCGGGCTTCAGCGCCGAGTCGGAACCGGCGAAGCCGACCGTGCCCTGGTTGAAGGCGACGATGCCCTCGCCGGAGGAGGACGACTTGTAGTTGATCTCGACGCCGGAGCAGCCGGCCATGTAGTTCTTGGCCCAGAGGTCCATGGCGTTCTTCTGCGCGCTGGAGCCGGAGGCGGGCAGCTGGCCCTTGGCGTCGTCGCACTTGATGTTCGACGCGGCGTTGGTCTTCCCGCCGTTGCCGCCGGTCGTACCGCTGCTGTTGTCGTCCGAACCGCACGCCGTGAGGACCAGGGCGCCGGAGACGGCGAGGGCACCGAGCGCGGTGGCACGAAGCCGGTTCTTGCGCTGAAGCTTCACTTTCGGGTGTTCCTTCCAGGAGCCGCCGAGGTCTTTTTCGTTCTACGACGGCGTGCGTTGTGGTGGGTGCTCCGGCGTGGCGCCGCGCACCGTGCACTGCCGAAGTTAGGCAGAACAGGTGAAGCGGCCTACGGGGGAGAGTGAACGGAAGGTGAACCGTGTCGGACGGTGTGGTTCTGGCCCTGAGGGCTGTCCCGTAGCTCAGGCGCTCGGCAGAGTCGCGAGCAGGGCGTCCAGCAGATCCCGGTCGCGGTCCTGGGTGAGGCGGGCGCGGGCCGCCGCCGGGGAGAGCCAGCTCACCCGGTCGACCTCGGTGCCGGGCACGAAGGAGCCGCCGGTCGCCTCGGCCGCCCAGTAGGCGACCTCCTTGGGGCGGCCGTTGGCGAGATAGCGGACCGTGGGGAGCGGGGCGCCGGGGGCGCAGTGGTGGCCGGTCTCCTCCAGGACCTCGCGCCGGGCGGCGTCCAGCGCACGCTCGCCGCGCTTCAGCTTCCCCTTGGGGTGCGACCAGTCGTCGTAGCGGGGCCGGTGGACCAGGCAGATCTCCAGCTCGCCGGAGCGCTCCGACCGGCGCCACAGCACGCATCCCGCGGCGAGCACCGGCCCGTTCACGGCGCGCCTGGCGCCGCGGGCGCCCACCGCCCCGTTCATGGCGCGCTCACGGCGGTGTACGGCCAGCTCGCCCGGAACGCGTTGCGGGCCGCCCCCACCTCATGGCGCTGGTCGGCGTGGAGCACCCCCAGGGCGTACGCGGTCGCCGGCGCGATGCGGGGTGTACGGGCCGCCGACGCCGCCGCCGCGGCCGCCTCCGAGGCGTCCCGGTGCAGATCGAGGGCGAGCCCCGGCGCGGCCAGGACCGGATCGGGGCCGCCCCGCACCACCTCGTGGGCGTACCGGTGCAGCCGGAGCAGCAGCCGGGTCCGGTGCCAGGGCGCGTCCTGTGCCTCGTTGTACGGCTCGACCGCCTGGCCGGACGGGAGCGCCGCCACCGCGCCGAGCAGCTGCTGTTCGGCCCGGTCGGCGGGTCCGTGCAGCATCTCCTCGGCCGGGGCCGCGGCCGCCGTGGCGAGCGGGACCTCCGAGGCGAGCAGCGCGACGGCGTCGGCCACCGCGTGGAAGCGGGAGGAGCCGAGCGCCTGGAGCGCCGCGGAGTGGGCGCGGGTCCGGGCGAGGGTCAGCTGCCGTTCCAGGAGCGCTCCGGCGCGGGCCGCGCCGACGCCGAGGGCGGCGCGCTCCTTGTCGGCGGCGCTGTCGGGGCCGGCCCCGTTGCGGGCGGTGGGCAGTGAGGTGCCGGACAGGGTGTGCAGTGCTTCGAGGAGCCGGTTCAGCCGGGTCGCGTAGGCGTGTTCCCTGGCCAGGGTGCCGGAGAGCCAGGCCAGTTCGGTACGGAGCTGCTCGGCCCAGGTGGCGTCCAGCGCCGCCCGGAAGGTGTGCAGCGTGCCGCTGATCCGGCGCGAGGAGCGGCGCAGCGCGCCGGCGGCCTCCTCGGCTCCGTGGGTCCCGGCGTCCGTGGGGGCGCTGTTCTCGCGGTGCTGGCGCAGGCTGCGGAGGAATTCGGCGGCCTGTTCCTGCAGGTAGGGCGCGAGTACCGCGCCCGCCGTAAGGTCCGCCTGCGTCGTCTGGTGGTCATGGCGTCGCACGCCGGCGCCTCCGGGCGTCAATGAGCATTTCCTGTACGTGCCGCAGCGGCTGGCCGTCCCCGTCCGTGGCGTGCCGGGTCCAGTTCCCGTCGGGACCCAGGTGCCAGGAGGAGGTGTTGTCGGCCATGCCGGTCTCCAGGAGACGGCTGAGCGCGGCGCGGTGGGCGGGATCGGTGACCCGGACCAGTGCTTCGATCCGGCGGTCGAGGTTGCGGTGCATCATGTCGGCGCTGCCGAACCACACTTCGGCCTCGCCGCCGTTGCCGAAGGCGAAGATCCGGGAGTGTTCGAGGAAGCGGCCCAGTATCGAGCGGACCCGGATGTTCTCGGAGAGGCCGGTGACGCCGGGGCGGATCGCGCAGATGCCGCGTACCCAGATGTCGACCGGTACGCCGGCCATGGCGGCCCGGTAGCAGGCGTCGATGATCGCCTCGTCCACCATCGAGTTGACCTTGATGCGGACGTAGGCGGTCCGCCCGGCCCGCTGGTGCGTGACCTCCTTGTCGATCCGGGCGATCAGCCCGTCCCGCAGGGATTTCGGGGCGACCAGGAGACGGCGGTAGGTCTCGCGGCGGGAGTAGCCGGAGAGCCGGTTGAAGAGGTCCGAGAGGTCCGCGCCGACCTGCGGGTCCGCGGTCAGCAGGCCGAGGTCCTCGTAGAGCCTGGCGGTCTTGGGGTGGTAGTTGCCGGTGCCGACGTGGGAGTAGCGGCGCAGGGCGTCGCCCTCCTGCCGGACGACGAGCGAGAGCTTGCAGTGGGTCTTGAGGCCGACGAGACCGTAGACGACATGGCAGCCCGACTCCTCCAGCTTCCGCGCCCACTTGATGTTGGCCTGCTCGTCGAAGCGGGCCTTGATCTCCACGAGTACGAGGACCTGCTTGCCGGACTCCGCGGCGTCGATCAGGGCTTCCACTATCGGGGATTCGCCCGAAGTCCGGTACAGGGTCTGCTTGATGGCGAGGACGTCGGGGTCGGCGGCGGCCTGCTCCAGGAACGCCTGTACGGAGGTGGAGAACGAGTCGTACGGGTGGTGCAGGAGCACGTCGCGTTCGCGCAGCGCGGCGAAGATGTCGGGCGCGGAGGCGGATTCGACCTCGGCGAGATCGCGGTGGGTGCCGGCGATGAACTTGGGGTACTTCAGCTCGGGCCGGTCCAGGGAGGCTATGCCGAAGAGCCCGGTGAGATCGAGCGGTCCGGGCAGCGGGTAGACCTCGGCGTCGGACACCTTCAGCTCGCGCACCAG
This sequence comes from Streptomyces sp. NPDC006510, assembly GCF_040611955.1. Taxonomy (NCBI): domain Bacteria; kingdom Bacillati; phylum Actinomycetota; class Actinomycetes; order Kitasatosporales; family Streptomycetaceae; genus Streptomyces; species Streptomyces sp. NPDC006510. The sequence goes on from NZ_JBEXPH010000015.1 coordinate 56,476, forward strand.
CAGGTCGAGCACGTACGGATCGATGGACTCCTCGACCTCCAGGCGGACCGGCGGGCCGAAGCGGCGCCGCATGAGCTCCTTCTCCAGGGCCTTGAGGAGGTTCTCGGCGTCGTCCTCCTCGACCTCCAGGTCCTCGTTCCTGGTGACCCGGAACATGTGGTGGGCGAGGACCTCCATGCCCGGGAAGAGCTCTTCGAGGTGGGCGGCGATGACGTCCTCTATGGGCACATACCGCTGCGGGGACGCCTCCAGGAAGCGGGTCAGCAGCGGTGGCACCTTGACCCGGGCGAAGTGGCGGTGGCCGCTGACCGGGTTGCGTACGACGACGGCGAGGTTGAGCGAGAGTCCCGAGATGTACGGGAAGGGGTGCGCCGGGTCGACGGCGAGGGGGGTCAGCACGGGGAAGACCCGCTGCCGGAAGAAGGTGAACAGGCGGGCCTGCTCCTTCTCGGTCAGCTCGGGCCAGCGGATCAGCTGGATGCCCTCGTCGGACAGGGCGGGCGCGACGTCCTGCTGGTAGCAGGCGGCGTGCCGGGCCATGAGTTCGCGCGAGCGGGTCCAGATCAGGTCCAGGACCTCGCGGGGCTGGAGCCCGGAGGCGGAGCGGGTGGCGACTCCGGTTGCGATCCGGCGTTTCAGTCCGGCCACCCGGACCATGAAGAACTCGTCCAGGTTCGAAGCGAAGATGGCGAGGAAATTAGCCCGTTCGAGGAGGGGGGTCGTGGCATCCTCGGCCAGTTCGAGCACACGTTCGTTGAACGCGAGCCAACTGCGCTCGCGGTCCAGGAAGCGGCCCTGGGGCAGTTCGTCGCCGTCGACATCGGGTTCGTACGCGTCGACGTCGGCGTCGATGTCGGGGTCCAGGTCGGCCGCGGTCGACAGCGCGCCGTTGGACGCGGCGGTGGCGACGGCGTGCGGCCGGTGGGCGGCGAGTGAGCCGACCGACGGCTGCACGGTGGGCTGGACCGGTACCTCGGAGCTGGGCTGCTGGCTCATGGCCCTATTGTTCCGCGCGGATGGCTCAGTGGGCGCGCCGGAGGGTGCGGAGATCGCGGGGAACGCACGGTTGACGTCGTTCATGCGGTCTCCGCCGGGAATTCTCCCGTTGCGGGGGGTCGGCACAGCTGGCTGCATCCTGAGAGGGTCGCAAGCGCTTCTGAATGGCTGGTAACGGCGACATGACGTGCAGGAAGCGGTGTGCCGTGCGCGGGTCGGTCATACGAACCGCTTTTCCGGGCCCCGCCCGGGGCCCGGAAAAGCGGAGTGTCAGCCGTGGCGGCGGCGCAGCACCCGGAAAGCGAGCGCGACGGCGAGCGCGGCCAGCACGAGCAGGATGCCGGTCTCGACGAGCTGGAGGGGCCAGAAGTGCGAGGCGGGGTGGTAGTCGAAGTAGCGGTGGGTGATGTCCTTGTCGGCCAGGCACTGCTTGAAGCCGGGGCCCCACTCCAGGCACGCTTCGTGGGGCAGCCGTCGGCCGGAGCGGGTCAGCCAGCCCGTCCCGACATTGATCGCCGCGTCGGGAAACCGGTAGTCGCTCCCCTGCTTGAACGTGTCCGTCAGGGTCGGCCACAGGGTGTTGCGCACGGAGTCGAAGGCCACCACCAGGGCGCCGTACCCGATCACCGTCACGACCATCGCGGTGAGGGTCCGCCGCAGCACCAGGCCGACGAGTGCGCCGAGGGCCAGCATGCACAGGGCGTAGCCGACGGGGACGGTGCCCATCGACCCGTACACGGTGCGCTCGTGCCATACCTGTCCTTGGTGCGCCCTGTCGGCCCGGTCCTGGGCCCAGGCGCAGGCGGCCGACAGTACGGAGACGGAGGCCAGCGTCACGACGGTGGGTACGGCGAGTTTGGCGGTGAGCCAGCGGACGGGCGTCACGGACTGTGCCCACGCCAGCTTGTACGTGCCGCTCTCCAGCTCGCGGGCGATGACCGGGCCAGCCACGAAGGCTCCGACGAGGGCAGGGAGGACCAGCATCAGCAGGCCGGACCAGTTGAGGACCTCCCGCATCCACAGCTGGCGCTCAAGGTATGCGTTGACCGTTTCACCGCAGTCGGGCGTCGTGTGTATGACCGAGCAGCCCGTGGCGGCGAAGGCGTCCACGACATGGTCGGTCCACAGCCAGGCGCCGGCGAGAGAGGCGACGGCCAGGACGGGAAGCACTCCCATGATCCACAGGGCCCATCGGTGCTGGGCAACGACGACCCGTTCCGGGCCGCGCAGAGCGATCGCGCTCATACCGCCGCCACCTCCTCGACGGCCTCGACGGCCGCCGCGCTCGGCGTCAGCAGCGCCGGGGCCTCCGGCGAGCGCAGATGCGCCAGCAGCAGTTCCTCCAGCGAAGGCTCGGCGGCCTCCCAGACGGTGGTGTCCACGGGGCCCTGCCTCCGTACGAGTGTGGTCTGCAGACGTCCTGCGGTGCGGGACTCGACGACGGTGTGCGGCGCGGTGTCCCGTACCGGACCGGTGAGCAGGGTGTGCGCGGCGAGGATGTCCTCCGTCTCGCCGCCGAGGCGGACCCGGCCGCCGTCGACGAGCAGGAGGTAGTCGCAGGCGCCCTCCAGCTCGGTGAGGATGTGCGAGGACATCACGATGGTGGTGGAGTGCTCGGCGGCCTCCGCCATCAGCGCGCCCATCAGCTGGTGGCGGGCGAGCGGGTCGAGGTCGGCCATCGGTTCGTCCAGCAGGAGCAGTTCGGGCCGCTTGCCCAGCGCGAGGGCCAGGGCGAGCCGGGTGCGCTGGCCGCCGGAGAGGTCACGGACCCCGGCGTCGCGCGGGAGCTCCCCGGCGATGTGTTCGGCGGTGTCCTGGTCCCAGGTCTCCGGGTTCAGCTCGGCGCCCGCCCAGAGCGTCGCGGCGACCGTCAACTGCGGGTACAGCGGCTTGTCCTGGGCCACGAAGGCCACCCGGGCCCGGGCCTCCCCGGGAGCCTTGCCCAGCACCCGTACCGCCCCCTCCGAGGGCCGCAGGAAGCCGGCCGCGAGGGCGAGCAGGGTGGACTTGCCCGCGCCGTTGGGCCCCACGAGGGCGCACACCCGCCCGGCGGGCAGCCGGAAGGAGCAGCCGCGCAGCGCCCAGCCCCTGCCTCTGCTCCGGTACTTCATGCCGAGGCCGACGGCCTCGATCGCAGCGCCTGTCATCCGGCCTGATCCCCCTCGAAAGTTCTGTCCAGTACGGCGGTGAAGAGCGCGCTCACGTCGTCCTTCTCCAGCCCGGCCGCGCGGGCCCGGCGGGTCCAGTCGGCGAGTTCGGCGCGCAGCGGTGCGTCGTCGGCGGCCGCCGCGCCGCCGAGGGTCCGGGTGACGAAGGTGCCGAGCCCGCGCCGGGCCTCGACGAGGCCCTCGCGCTCCAGCTCCCGGTAGGCCTTGAGCACGGTGTTCGGGTTGATGGCCGTGGCTTCGACGACCTCGCGCGCGGTGGGCAGCCGGTCGCCGGGCTCCAGCAGGCCGAGGCGGAGAGCCTGCTTGGTCTGCTGGACGATCTGGAGGTACGTGGCGACGCCGCTGCGCCGGTCGATGCGGTACTCGACCGCTGCGGACTCTGCCATGTTCACCCCTTTCACTAATTGAGTAGTGAAAGGGTGGCGCAAAGCGGGGGCGACGTCAAGCGACGCCGCCCCCGGGTGAGTTGTGCCTGCTCAGGCCCCTGCCTCAGGACTCCGTGCGGTACATCAGATCCACCTCGTGCGTCGCGAAGCCCATCCGCTCGTAGACGGCCAGGGCCGCCTTGTTGTCCGCGTCCACGTAGAGCATCGCGGTCGGCAGCCCCTCGGCGGCCAGATGGCGCAGCCCGATCGCGGTGAGCGCCTTGCCGAGCCCGCCACCCTGCGCGTCGGGCCGGATGCCGACGACGTACACCTCACCGAGCTGCTCCTCGGCGTGCACCTTCGTCCAGTGGAAGCCGATCAGCTCGCCCTCGCGCTCGGCCAGGAAGAACCCCTTCGGGTCGAACCACGGCTCCGCCTTGCGGTCGTCCAGGTCGCGCTGGGTCAGCGAACCCTGCTCCGGGTGATGGGCGAAGGCGGCACGGTTCACCGCGAGCCAGGCGGCGTCGTCCTCGCCTGGCACGAAGGTGCGGACAGTGACGCCGGGCGGAAGCACCGGCTCCCCGATGTCCAGCGGGGTCAACGGACGGCGCAGCTGGCGCAGTTCGCGGAAGAGCGAGAGGCCGAGGACCTGCGAGAGATGCCGCGCCGCGGACTTCCCGCCGTGCGCCCACACCCGCAGCCGCTTCCCGGTCACGGCGAGCAGCGCCGCGCCCAGCGCCCGCCCGTGGCCCTGCCCGCGGTACGCCGGATGCACGACCAGCTCGGCGGCCGGGGCCTCGACGGGGTCGGTGTCCTCCAGCTGCGCGTACCCCACCAGGACGGACCCACTGGTGAGCAGCAGATGCCGCACCCCCTCACGCTGCCCGCCCCGCAACTGCAGCCGCCCCTGCTCGGACACGGCCTGCCTGCCGTCGGACCGGGCCGCCTCGGCGAGCAGATCGGATACGGCTTCCGCCTGCTCGGGGGAGAGCACGTCGAGCGTCCGGATCTCACGTCCGGGGGCGGGGAGGGGTGCGTCAGTCGTCATGTCTACGAGCCTACGGTGGCGGGGTGGGTGGCGGGGTGGTGCGCGGGCGCTTCGGGACTCAGTCCGTGGTCTGCGGCGTGTTCAGTGCACCGTCGGCGATACGGGAGAGATCTTCGGCGCTGGGCAGCAGCTCGCGCACGCGGTCGGGCAGACCGGCGTAGGTACTGACGGCCGGCGGCTGGTTGTAGCCGCGCAACGCGTGCTCGACCATCGACCGGTCGCGGCTCTCGGCGATGAGAATGCCGACGGTGGGCCCGTCGAGCTCCTTGTCCCGCACCAGATCGTCGACCACCGACACATAGAGCCCGAGCTGCCCGAAGTGCTCGGGGTGAGCTTTTCGGGTCTTCAGTTCCAGCACGACGTAGCAGTGCAGCTTGCAGTGGTAGAAGAGCAGGTCGATGCGGTATTCGCTGTCGCCCACGACCACGGGGTACTGGCGTCCCACGAAGGCGAAGCCCACACCCGGCTCGGTGAGGAACCTGACGAGGTGGGCTACGAGAGCGTCCTCCAGGTCCCGCTCCGTGGGCGGGCCACCCAGTTCGGTGAAGTCGAGCCGGTACGGGTCCTTGATGATCTCCTTCGCGGCCTCGGACCGCTCGGGGGATGACAGCGTCGAAGTTGTTGATCGCGGCGGCGGGGGAGAGGTGCAGAGCGTGGTGGGTCGCCGAGGTCAGATCGTCCCGGGACCAGCCGTTGCGGACTGCGTGCTGGGCGTAGAAGTCCAGTTCAGGGCGGGTTTTGCAGGCGGTCATGAGGGTGACGATGTGGCCCCACGGCAATTGCGCAACATCGACTTCAGGTCGTCGACCATCTCGTGGAAGCCCGGAGGCAGTTCGGACGCCCGCTGACCAGGTACGACGGCCTTGGGTTCCGGTTCGTTCTCCATGGCGTACAGGCTTGCGTCGTACATGCATGCCGGGACGTTTCTGCCCGCAAATGTGAGCCATACGAGTGACGTGTGGCTGTTTGGGGCCGTACCCACCGCATGGCAACCAGTTCGTAACCCCGGACACCTGTCGCGCTACGCGCGTTGACCCTAGGCTGCGCACGAAGTCTCCAGACTCGTCACCACTTTCGAACCTCCCGCTGAACTCACAAGGGGACCGATGTCAGCGACACCGCAGAAGAACCGCGCGTCCCGGCGGGTGCTCGCCGCCGCGGCCGGGCTCGCCACCGTCGGCGCGCTCGTCGCCGCGATGCCGGCCGGCGCCCAGGAGCGCGGCCACGGGCACGGGCACCACAAGCCGGACCGTACCGTCGACGTACAGCTGCTGTCCTTCAATGACCTGCACGGAAACCTGGAGCCGCCGGCCGGCTCGGCGGGCTCGGTCATCGAGACGCAGGCCGACGGCACGCCCAAGCCGATTCCGGCCGGTGGCATCGAGTACCTCGCCTCCTCGCTGCGCACTGCGCGCAAGGGGCACCCGTACTCGATCACCGCGGCCGGTGGCGACATGGTGGGCGCGAGCCCGCTGCTGTCCGGTCTCTTCCACGACGAGCCGACCATCGAGGCGCTCAACAAGATCGACCTCGATGTGACGACCGTCGGCAACCACGAGTTCGACGAGGGCGCCACCGAGCTGGCCCGCCTCCAGAACGGCGGCTGCCACCCGGTCGAGGGGTGCTACGAGAAGGACAAGAAGTTCGAGGGTGCCGACTTCCCCTACCTCGCCGCCAACGTGACGAACGAGAAGACCGGCAAGCCGATCCTCAAGCCGTACACGGTGTGGAAGAAGAAGGGCGTCAGGATCGGCTTCATCGGGGTGACCCTGGAGGGCACGCCGAACGTCGTCACGGCCAACGGTGTCAAGGGACTGAAGTTCCACGACGAGATCGAGACGATCAACAAGTACGCCAAGGAACTGAACCGGCAGGGCGTCAAGTCCATCGTCGCGCTGATCCACGAGGGCGGGGCCCCGGCCTCCACCTCGTACAACTACGACTGCGACAGCCCCGGCGCCGGTGACGGCATCTCCGGGCCGATCACCGAAATCGCCAAGGGCATCACGTCCAAGGTCGACGCCCTGGTCACGGGCCACACCCACCAGGCGTACGTCTGCACCATCCCGGACCCGGCGGGCAACCCGCGCCTGGTCACCTCGGCGTCGTCGTTCGGCAAGGTCTACACGGACACGACCCTCACCTACGACCGCCGTACCAAGGACATCGTTCGTACGTCGGTGAAGTCGGCCGGTGCCTCGAACCCGAAGTCGGCGAACCACATCGTCAGCCGGAACCAGCGCAGGGCCTCCGACATGGAGACCCTGATCGCCCGCTGGAACGCCCTCGCGGCGCCCATCGCGAACAAGCCGCAGGGCTACATCTCCGCCGACATCGACGGCCGCGGCTCCAAGGCCCTTGAGAAGCCGCTCGGTGATGTGATCGCCGACGCCCAGCTGGAGGGCCTGGCCCCGGCGGACAAGGGCGGAGCGGTCGTCGCCCTCATGAACCCGGGCGGTATCCGCGGGGACCTGGTGCACGCGTCGGCCGACGGCAAGTCCGACGGAGTGGTGACGTACGGGGAGTCGTTCACCGTGCAGCCCTTCACCAACATGATGAACGTAGTCGACCTGACCGGCGCCCAGCTGGTCACCGCGCTCCAGCAGCAGGTCAGCGGCTCCAACGAGGCCAGCCCGAAGATCCTCCAGGTCTCCAAGGGCCTCACGTACACCCTGGACATGACGAAGACGGGCGCGGCCCGCGTGGTCACCGACACCATCAAGCTCAACGGTGAGGCGATCGACCCGGCCAAGAGCTACCGCGTCGCGATGAACGAGTTCCTGGCAGGCGGCGGCGACGGCTTCGCGGCCCTCGGCGAGGGCACGAACAAGCTGGTCGGCGCCTCCGACCTGGACCTGTTCAACGCCTACCTGGCGGCCCACTCCACGGCCGCCGCACCGCTGGCCCCGCCGGCGGCGGACCGGATCACGGTCATCCAGTAGCTCCCGTACGCGGGTGAGCGGGGCGGTGGGCCGGCGGGCCCATCGCCCTTCTGCGTGTCCGGGCGCTTCAGGGCGTAGGCCTGGCCCGGGCGAGCGTGAACCAGACCGCCTTCCGGTACGGGAAGCTGCCGCCCAGCACGGTCATCCCCCAGGCGAGCGCCAGCTGCTCCACAATCAACAGCCCCCGCCCGCCCTCCCGTTCGCACACCTCGCGGAAGGCCGGCGGTTCGGGCAGCGCCCAGTGGTCGTCGTCCGCGACGGAGACGGTGACCTGTCTGCGCCGGACGGTCACGCGGACCCGGATCAGTGACGTACGCGTGTGACGGTGGGCGTTGGTGACCACCTCCGTAACGCACAGGCGCGCGTCGTCGACCAGGCCGCGGTGTCTGCTGATGGTCAGCAGCGACGCGACGAAGTCGCGCGAGAGCTTCGCGGCGCTGGACGTGTTCGGCAGCGCGAGCCGATAGATCTCGCCGCCTGGCGGGCCCTGCGGTGCGGAGCGGGCGGTTGCGTGGACGTGGGTCATGTCGTTCTCCCAACGCGGTGCGGTGTGAACGGTCGCGCTGCTCGTTGTCCGTGGCGATGGCCGTACCTGTGCATGGTTCAAGGCGCGCTGATACGGCTGCACTTCGGACTCCCGAGGTGTAGCGCCGTGCTGAGAGAACCGTAGCGCAGCACCTCAACCGTTAGACGCGATTGCGTAAATCACTCGACGAAGTAGACCAACGGCAAAGGGGGGGCCACACTGGGCTCCGACAGGAGGGAAGCGGATGCCATCGAGAAAGGCGCCCACGGCGCGCCAGCGCCGACTGGGCGGCGAGCTGCGCAGGATTCGAGAGCACACGGGGCTGTCGCTCACTGCGGCGGCTGCCATGCTCGGCACGGATCGCACCACCATCAGCAACATCGAGTCGGGGCGATTCGGCGTGAGTGCCGAGCGGGTGCGGGCTTGGGCGGGCCACTACGGGTGCCCTGACGCCGCGTATGTCGAGGCGCTTGCGGACATGGCTACGGAGCGGATAAACGGCTGGTGGGAGGACTACCGGGGTGACCTCACCAGCGACGCGCTCGACCTGGCCGAGCTTGAACACCATGCGGTCGGCATTCGCTCGGTGCAGATCATGTATATGCCCGGCTTGCTCCAGACCGAGGATTACGCGCGTGCCGTGTTCGCGGAGAGTGTGCCGCCACCGAGCCCCGCACGGCAGCGGCGTCAGCTTTCGCATCGGCTGAAGCGACGCGATGTGCTGGACCGCGCAGAGCTGACCGCGTGCACATTCCTCATTCACGAAGCCGCGCTCCGCATGGTGTACGGCGACGCATCCGTTGCCCGTGGCCAACTCGACAACCTGCTGCAACAGTCGGAACGCGACAACGTCACCATTCGGGCGATCCCGTTCGCGGCGGGCGGTTTCCCGTATGCCAGCAGTTCGGCACACTACGTGTGTGGTGTCGTCCCACAGCTCGACACCGTGCAGACGGATACCGCGTCCGGGTCGGGCTTTCTGGACTCCGAAACGAGCCTTCAGAATTGGCGCGCCGCGCTGGACCGGACCGAGGAGAAGTCGCTCGACGCAGAGAGTTCGCGGGACTTCATTCGTGCGATAGCGAAACAAGTGTGAAGGCGTGAAAACGATGGAAATTCAGTGGCGTAAGTCTTCGAAATCCTCCAATGCCGAAGGATCTGATTGCCTGGAACTCGCTGAGTACGGAGGAGAGATCTTGATGCGCGAGAGCGACAGCCCGGACGTGATCATTCGCACGACCCGCGCCAAGCTCCGGGCCTTCCTCGGTGGCGCCAAGGAAGGCGAGTTCGACGATCTGGCCTGAGCTGTCACGCTCCCGCTTCGGGCGGTTCCCATCGGCGCAGATGGGAGCCGCCCGAAGTCGTTGCAACTCACGCGCGAAGCAGATTCGCCTCACCCGTTAGACGTCAAACACTTGAAACGCACTCGCGTAAAGCGCTAGCTTCGGTGTGCGCCCCGGCCGAAGCGGCCCTCGGTGGCCTGTGTCCGGGCGCGCAACTCCACTCAGCCATGCGCCAGTTGAGCGGAGTCACGGAGGACCGCTCCGCGCCTGTCGCTCGTCACGCCGGCTGCGGGTGCGGGGCGGTCTCGATAGGGCGTCAGGAGGCATCCCGTGCGCGAGCAACAACCCGCACCGCCCGTAACGCGCGTGTTCTGGTGCGAGCGGGTCACCTACCGCACGATGGAGGCCGACGAGATTGCCGACGTGTCCCGGCACATGGCGCTCGACCCCGCCGAGGCGATCCGCTTCATCCGCCTGAACGTGCGCGCGCTGGCCGTCGCCTTGCTGCCCATGGAGCGGCATCGGGCGCTGAGTTGGGTCGACGGCGGCGGATGCGTCGGCGCCATCGGCTCCCTCCATCGCGGCGAACCCTGCGGCTTCTCGCTGAGTCACCGGGGCGCCTGGATCGAGTGGACCGTTCGCCCGGGTTCCTGTAGTGACGTGCGCCCGTCATGCTCAGACGGCTGACACCCACGGCAGACGGAGGCACTCCCCGTATGAGCCCGTACACCGCCACGCGCCGGAACTTTCTGGCCGGCGCCCTCGCCGCCACCGCCACCGTCGTCATCGGAACGGCCCCCGCGGGCGCCGCCACCCGCCAAGTCCTCGCCACCCAGGACTGGATGGGGGCCGTCCCCGACGCCACCGCGCTGCAACGTCTCACGATCCCCGGCTCGCACGACTCCGGCGCCCGCTACGGCGGACCCTGGACCGAGTGCCAGAACACCACCATCGCCGAGCAGTTGAACAGCGGCATCCGCTTCCTCGACGTACGGTGCCGGATCACCGGCGGCTCGTTCGCGATCCATCACGGGGCGTCGTACCAGAACCTGATGTTCGGCGATGTGCTGGGCGCCTGCTGGGACTTCCTGGCGGCGCACCCCACCGAGACCGTGCTGATGCGGGTCAAGCAGGAGTACTCGGAGGAGAGCGACGCGGCGTTCCGGGCGGTCTTCGACGACTACCTCGACGGCAGGGGCTGGCGGCCGCTGTTCCGTATCGACCCGGCGCTGCCCTCGCTGGGCGGGGCGCGGGGCAAGGTCGTGCTGCTGGCCGACAACGGCGGGCTGCCCGGTGTCCGGTACGCCGACTCGGAACTCTTCGACATCCAGGACGACTACATGGCGGAGCCGTTCGCCAAGTACCCGAAGATCGAGGCCCAGTTCCGCAAGGCCGCCCAGCAGCCCGGGAAGCTGTACATGAACTACGTCAGCACGGCCGCCCTGATGCCGCCGCGCTGGAACGCGGACCGGCTCAACCCGCAGGTGCAGTCGTTCCTGGACGGCTCGGAGGCGTCCGGCTGGACCGGCCTCGGTATCGTCCCGCTGGACTTCCCCGCCACCCGGTCCGGCCTGGTCGAATCCCTGCTCCGGCACAACCCGGGGCTGCGGGTCTGAGGACCCTGGACCCTCGCGATCGACCCGGCCGGGCTCGCCCAGCAGTACCGGCACCACATGGCCACTGCGGTCCGTTGGCCATGCCCAGTTACCGCGCGCCGCGAGGGAGGGAGGCAGGCCGGCTCTGGCCCTGCCCAGGAGCCACGAGGCCAGAGCCGGCGTCTGCCCTGTGGATCTCGACCGCCCGGCGGTCACACTCCGATGAAGCTCACTGTTTCTGTCATGCCCGCCCGCCCGGTGCGCAGCCGTGGCACTCCTTCCCTCTCGAATCCCACCGCGACACCGCAGTACAGCGCGAGCCCGTCCTCGGCCCCGACCGTCTGGCCGACGGTCTTGCGATACATCGTCCACATCACCTGTGGGCAGCTGTGCAACCCTTCCGCCCTCAGTAACAGCATGACCGTCTGCAAGTACATGCCCGCGTCCCCCCACTGGCCGGGCCCCATCGTCCGGTCGAGGTAGCAGAACAGCACGACCGGCGCCCCGAACGCCTCCGAGTTCAAGGCGGCGATCTTCGTGGGCCTGTCGGGGGCGTCGCGCTCGATCCCCAGAGCCGAGTACCGCTGGGCGGCCGCGGCGGAAAAACGGTCCAGATACGGCGAGGTCAGTTCGGCCGGGTACATCGGATACTCCCGCTCATCACCCGGGTCCCCCGCAAGTGCCCTGGCCGTCGCGCGCCCCTTCAGTTCGGCCAAGGGCTCGCCGGTCACGACATACACACGCCATGGCTGGAGGTTCCCGCTCGACGGAGCCCGCGTCGCTGCGGCCAGCACTCGTTCGAGTACCTCTTTGGGTACCGGCTCATCGCTGAACGCCCGCACGGCCCGGCGACTGTCCACGGCTTCATACACATCCACGTCTTCTCGTCCTCTCGCCCGACGACAACCGCCTTTCCAGCAGGGTAGTTTTCATGGACATGCAGGGTTGATGAGGGCGGGGCGGATCGTGAAGAAGTTACTGGCAGGCACACTCGCAGCCATGACCGTACTGGCAGTGGCAGGCTGCGGTTCGCCGGACGACGATTCGGGAAGGTCCGGGACGCCCGGCCCGGTGCCGAAGGGTTCCTCACCGCAGAAGCCCGCAGTGCCTCGGGCGGGACAGCAGCAGGTCCCGCCCGCGTTCGACGGTGCCAAGGGGTGGGCTGTCATGCAGACGGAGCGGCTGGACCGGCCGACCGTCGCGCCGCACTCGAAGCTGGTGCTGCTCCTCAAGACACATGCGGATGGTAAGGCGCTCGGTGTGGAAGCACGCGACGCAGCCACCGGTGCCGTTCGCTGGTCGAGCGCACCCTGGAAACCGAGCCCCCGGCCCGCCGAATTCCGGGCCGAGGACGCGGAACTGGTGGTTACCAGCAAGGACGGGAAGGACTACGTCGTGCTGGCCGTGACGGTCCAGGAGGGCAAGGACGCGATCAACCGCGGGAAGCCCACCGCTCATCTCGCTGTCTATCCCGCGGACTCCTCCGGTTCCCGAGTGGCCCCGTTGCACCAGGTCACCGTCCCCGGGACAGACAGCGGCGCCGTTCCTCACGACACCGACGGCACCGTGGCTGTGGAGACCCGCGACGGAATGGCAGTCGTGGACGCTGCCGACGGCACGACCAAGTCCTCCCCCGGCAAGAACACTCCCGAATTCATGTTCCGTGTAAGGAGTGCCACCTATCCCACGCTCGACCTTGCCGACGTCTGGACCGGGCGGCAGCAGGTACCTCCGGGCGCGGTTTCGGAGGACGGCGTGGACAAGGGAGTGGCCTATGGAGTCCGCGGTGGCTACCTCGTGGCCCGATGGCCGTCCAAGAATCAGGACTACACCGTCTCCGGGCTGGCGATGAACTACGTGTGGGCGGTACACGACGAGCGCACCGGAAAGCCGGCGTTCAGCGTCAAGTGCGACGGCCTGACCGACGCTCTTCCCGCCGGCGGTGAAGCCGACACGCTCCTCAGTGACAACGGCCGCTACCTGGTGAACGGAGATGTGGCCTTCGATCTCCAGGCCAAGAAGGGCTACTGCTTCGGCGAGACGGAGTCCCGTTCCGGGGTGAAATTCAAGGGTGTCGACAACTCCGGCACGGCGTACGGCGCTGTGACGACATCCGGATCAGCGGGCCCCGTCGCTCTTGATCTCGCCACCGGGAAGCCCACCGAGCTCGACCGAAACGTGCCGCTCCCGACCCGTGTGACCGGCGACGTAGCGCTTTACGAAGCGACGCCCGTAAACGAGAAGGACTCGGGGGCCGAACCAGCCACCCATGCCATTCTCAGCGTCTACCCCAGACGATGACCCACCGACGGCCCAGCCGTCTCGTGAGAGCACCGGGTACTGGTTCCTGATCCGGTACAACCCGGAAGCCTGATCCGCATGGCCGGTTTCCCTCTCACAGCCCCGGCGGCGGCTGCGGCGCCCCCGGGAGCCGGATCGCGGCGACCGTGCCGTCCCCGTCCGGCGCCGGGCGCAGGGTGATCTCGCCGCCCGACTGCTGGACCGTGCGGGCGACGATCGACAGGCCCAGGCCCGAGCCGGGGAGCTGGCGGGCGGAGGGGGAGCGCCAGAAGCGTTCGAAGACGTGGGGGAGTTCGTCGGCGGGGATGCCGGGGCCCTGGTCCCGTACGGTCAGCTCGCCGTCGCGCAGGGCGATCTCGATCGTGCCGTGGGCCGGGCTGAACTTGACCGCGTTGTCCAGGACGTTGACCACCGCCCGTTCCAGCGCGGCGGGCTCGGCCCGTACGTACCAAGGGGTCAGGTCCGCCCTGATGGTCAGCTCGGGGCCGCGCAGCCGGGCGCGTTCCAGGGCCGTGTCCGCGATGTCGTGCAGCGCGACGACCTGGAGCGGGCCGGGGGCGGGGGCGTCGGGGCGGGACAGTTCCTGGAGGTCGCCGATGAGCGAGGCCAGCTCGGTCATCTGCGCCTTGACCGACTTCATCAGGGCCCTGCGGTCGTCGGGCGGGATCGCGCGGCCGGTGTCGTCGCTGCGGGCGAGGAGCTCGATGTTGGTGCGCAGGGACGTCAACGGGGTCCGCAGCTCGTGGCCCGCGTCCGCGATCAGTTGGGCCTGGCGGTCGCGGGAGCTGGCCAGCGACGCGGTCATCGAGTTGAAGGAGCGGGACAGTCGGGCGATCTCGTCCTCGCCCTCGACCGGGATGCGGACGGTGAGGTCCTCGGTACGGGCGACGTGCTCGACGGCCTCGGTGAGCTCGTCGACGGGGCGCAGGCCGGTGCGGGCCACCCAGAGACCGGCCGCGCCGGCGCCGACGACGCCGATGCCGGAGACGGCCAGGAGCACCCAGGCGAGGGTGGAGAGCGGGTCGTCGATCTCGCTCATCGGGCGGGCGACGGAGACCGCGAAGCTTTCCGGGACCAGGCCGGGCACCGGGTGGCGGGGCTCGTACGTGTACGTGTACACGCGCATCTTCTTGCCGCTCTTCGTCCTGGCCGTGTGCAGGTCGCTGTCCCGCACACCGGCGGCCACGGCGATGTCGGCGGCCGTCACACCGATCGGCGACGACTCGGCGGCGGTGCAGGTGCTCCCGGACACGGTGACGAGCTGCACGGTGTACGTCCCTCCGACCTGCGGGGCGGCCGCTCGGTCGGGGCGTGCACAGGCGGCGAACAGGGCCTGCACAAAGTCGTCACTGACCGAGACATTGCGCAGCGAGGCGTCCAGCTGGTTCTCCAGCTGCACCCTCGTCACGACCCAGCAGGCCGCCGCGACCGCCGCGACCGCGACCGCCACCGCCGTCGCCACCAGCAGCGCGAGCCGGGAGCGCAGCGGCAGGGCGCGGAGCCGGCGCAGCGCCCCGGTCATCCGTCACCGCCGCCGGAGCGGAGCGCGTAGCCGACACCCCGCACCGTGTGGACGAGCCGCGGTTCGCCGCCCGCCTCCGTCTTGCGGCGCAGGTACATCACGTACACGTCCAGGGAGTTGGAGCTCGGCTCGAAGTCGAAGCCCCACACCGCCTTGAGGATCTGCTCGCGGGTCAGCACCTGTCGCGGGTGGGCCAGGAACATCTCCAGCAGGGTGAACTCGGTACGGGTCAGCTCGACCCGGCGGTTGCCCCGGGTGACCTCGCGGGTGGCGAGGTTCATCCGCAGGTCCGCGAAGGCCAGCACATTGTCGTCGGGGATGCCGCCGCCCGCCGCGGCAGCGTACGAGCTGCGGCGCAGCAGGGCCCGGATGCGGGCGAAGAGCTCGTCCAGCTCGAAGGGCTTGACCAGGTAGTCGTCGGCGCCCGCGTCGAGACCGGTGACCCGGTCGCCGACGGTGTCGCGGGCGGTGAGCATCAGGATGGGGGTGGTGGTGCCCGCGGAGCGGAGCCGGCGGGCGGCGGTCAGGCCGTCCATCCGGGGCATCTGGATGTCGAGGACGATGAGGTCGGGGACGTACGACTCGGCCCTGGCGAGGGCGTCGAGACCGTCGACGGCCACCTCGGTGTCGTAGCCCTCGAACGCGAGACTGCGCTGCAGGGCCTCGCGTACGGCGGGCTCGTCGTCGACGATCAGGATGCGCTGCGGATCGTCTTCGGCGGGGCTCATCGCTCGTTGTCCTCTTCTCGTTCCCGTACGGCTGTGCCTTTCGGCTCTCAGCCTTGCACGGCCGCGGCGCGTCGTCTTCGTGCGGCCCGGCTGCCGCGGGCGGTGGCGGCACGGACCTCCGGGGCCCGGCGCGGCCCGGCGGCCCCTTGCGCGGCCTGTTCCGCGAGGAGAGCGAGGGGCAGGGCCAGGTCGGCCGGGCCGGTGGGGGTCTGGGCGAGGTGGTGCATGGCTGTCTCCTCAGGAGCTGTTGCCGGACCGCAGGGTGTCGAGGTCGGCCTTGAGCGTGTTGACCGGGATGGCGAAGCCGAGACCCACGCTGCCCGCGCTCGAACTGCCGGACCCGTTCGACGAACTCGCCGAGTACATCGCGGAGTTGATCCCGATGATCTCGCCGTTCATGTTGATGAGCGCACCGCCGGAGTTGCCGGGGTTGAGCGAGGCGTCGGTCTGGATGGCCTTGTACGTGGTGGTGGAGTTGCCGGTGTCGCCGTTGAACTGCCGGCCGCCGAACTCGAACGGCCACTGCTCGCCGCCGCCCTGCCCCTGGCCGCTGCCGTCCTCCTTGGCGACGGTGACATCGCGGTCGAGGGCGGAGACGATGCCGCTGGTGACGGTGCCGGTGAGGCCCTCGGGCGAGCCGATCGCGACGACCTGGTCGCCGACCGTGACCGCCGAGGAGTCGCCCAGCGTGGCCGTCTTCAGCCCGCTCGCGCCCCGGAGCTTGATCAGCGCGAGGTCCTTGTCGGGGTCGGTGCCGACGACATCGGCGGTGTACGTCCGGCCGGTGCTGAGCGTCACCTTGACCGACGAGGCGCCGGAGATGACGTGGTTGTTGGTGACGACCTCGCCGTCGGACGTGATGACCACGCCGGAGCCGGTGGACTCGCCCGCGGTCGAGGTCGCGTTGATCTCGACGATCATCGGTGAGACGGCCTTGGCGACACCGGAGACGGTGCCCTTGCTGCTCTGCGAGACGGTGGTGCCGGGGACGACGCCGCTGCTCGCGCTGTTCGTGCTGCTGCCGGTGAGCTGTTCGATGACGGTGGCGGTGCCGCCGCCGACGATGGCCGCCGCGATCGCCACGGCCGCGAGGAGGGCGACCGGCCGCCTGGCCCGGTGCCGGGGCGCGGCCGGCTCCGGCGGCGCGGGCGGCGGGAAGGCCGGTCCGTTGCCGCCGCTGTCGCCACCGTGGCCGTCGGCGCCGCTCCCGCCGGGCCACACGGTGGTTCCGGGGCCCGTCGCGATCGGCTGCGCGGGCCGGTATGACGGCGGCGGCGGGTAGGCCGCGTCGCCGTTGCCGTACGAGGGGTACATCGGGTACTCGCCGCTCGGGCGCTGGCTCTCTGTCATGTCTATGAGCGTGTCCGGCGAAGATGAGAGAAGCCTGAGCACGTCCTGAGAAGCCCGGCAGAACCTCGTATGCCCGATATAAGGAGCGGTCGGCGCGGGGACCGGACCCGGCTGCGTCAGCCGACCGTCGGCTCCCCGCAGCCGCACGAGCGCCGTACCACCAGCGCCGACGGGAACTGCTTCAGCCGCTCCCGCCGCGACCCCGACACCCGCAACGAGTCGTCGAGCACCAGGTCCACCGCGGCCCGTGCCATCGCCGGGCGGTCCGAGGAGACCGTCGTCAGCGGCGGATCGGTCAGACCGGCTTCCTTCACGTCGTCGAAGCCCGCCACCGCGAGGTCCCCGGGCACATCGATGCGCAGCTCGCGCGCGGCCCGCAGCACCCCGATGGCCTGGTCGTCCGTCGAGCAGAAGATCGCCGGCGGCCGGTCCGGCCCGGCGAGCAGCTTCAGCGCCACCTGGTACGCGTCGTAACGGTTGTACGGGGCCTGGAAGAGCCGGCCCTCCGTCGAGCGCCCCGACTCGTGCATCGCACGGCGCCAGCCCTCGACGTGGTCGGCGACCGGGTCACCCACCGCCGGGGTGGACTCCACGCCGCCGAGGCACGCCACGTACTCGTTGCCGTGCTCCAGCAGGTGCCGGGTGGCGAGCTGGGCGCCGCCGACATCGTCGGTGACGACCGCGACGTCGTCGATCGCCTCCGGCCGCTCGTGCAGCAGCACGACCCGCGCGTCCCACGCCTCGATCTCGGCCGCGGCCCGCTCGCTGGGGCCCTGGCTGACCAGGATCAGGCCGGAGACCCGCATGCCGAGGAAAGCCCGCAGATAGTGGACCTCGCGCTCGTCGCGGTAGTCGGAATTGCCGACGAGCACCATTTTCCCGCGCTCGGCGGCGGCCTGTTCGACCGCGTGCGCCATTTCCGCGAAGAAGGGCTGCCGGGCGTCCGGCACGATCATCCCTATGAGATCGGTCCGCCGCGAGGCCATCGCCTGGGCAACCCGGTCGGGCCGGTAGCCCAGCTCCTTGATCGCGGCGAGCACCCGCTCGCGCGTGGCCGGGGCGACCGGCCTCGGTCCGTTGTTGATGACATAGCTGACGACCGCTGTCGACGTCCCCGCCAGTCTCGCCACATCGTCCCGCGTCACCTTGGCCACGCGCGGCAGTCTACGCGGATATACCTACCTCCCGGCAGGCCGGACCGGGGCTTCTTCCGCCATCTCGGCAGTCCGTGACTGCTCCGAACGGGTTACGGGCTCGGCGGCGGCCTCCGCCGCGGCCCGGCCCTTGGCCTCCTCGGCCGCGCGTTCCACCTTCTCGGGTGTCACGAAGCGGTAGCCGACGTTGCGGACCGTGCCGATCAGCGACTCGTGCTCGGGGCCGAGCTTGGCGCGCAGCCTCCGCACATGGACGTCGACCGTGCGCGTACCGCCGAAGTAGTCGTAGCCCCAGACCTCCTGGAGCAACTGGGCGCGGGTGAAGACCCGGCCCGGGTGCTGCGCCAGGTACTTGAGCAGTTCGAATTCCTTGAAGGTCAGGTCCAGGACCCGGCCCTTCAGCTTCGCGCTGTACGTGGCCTCGTCGACCGAGAGGTCGCCGTTGCGGATCTCCATCGGGGAGTCGTCGGAGGTGATCTGCTGCCGTCCGGTGGCCAGCCGCAGCCGGGCCTCGACCTCGGCCGGTCCCGCGGTGTCCAGCAGCACGTCGTCGATGCCCCAGTCGGCGGTGACGGCCGCGAGACCGCCCTCCGTCACGACGAGGATCAGCGGACAGCCCGGTCCGGTGGACCGCAGCAGCTGGCAGAGCGACCGCACCTGGGGGAGATCGCGGCGGCCGTCGATCAGGATGACGTCGGCACCGGGGGTGTCGACGAGAGCGGGGCCTTCGGCCGGTGCCACCCGCACGCTGTGAAGCAGGAGACCGAGGGCGGGAAGCACCTCCGTCGACGGTTGAAGGGCATTCGTCAGAAGCAGCAGTGAACTCATCGCCGCCCACCTGCCTGGGTCGTCGGTCGATGATCGTGCACGGTTTGCTCGCCCATTACGTCGGTCCTCCTCGTTCCCTGCGAGAGGGGCACTCCCGGGCCGGGCCCGGGGGAGTATGCGGCACTTCTTCGTATGTTTCGTGCTGGTCCTACAGGTGCGGCCCCGCGCCCCGGGACCGCTGAGCTTGTGGAAACGTCGCCGTAACAACGCCCGGAAAGCACAAAAGGACCCGGGGGCTGCTTTGCCCGGATCCTCTTCCCAGCACAATAGCCCACATGAGTTCTGTGTCCGAGGGGCGATTTCGGAGTTCCGCTGTTCCCTCGATCACGCCCGGTCCCCTCCGTACCACGTTGCGTACCGATGACGGGGTGCGTATCGAGGCGGTGTACGAGCCGTGTACGGCGGGTGCCGGGGCCGCTGCGGATTCATCCTTCGACGGTACTGCGATCGTGCTCGCGCACGGCTTCACGGGTTCGGTGGACAGGCCCGCGGTGCGACGTGCCGCCGGGGTGTTCGCCGGGCGTGCGGCCGTGATCACGTTCTCGTTCCGGGGGCACGGCGGGTCCGGCGGGCGGTCGACGGTGGGCGACCGCGAGGTGCTGGACCTGGCGGCGGCGGTGGCGTGGGCGCGGGCGCTCGGACACCGCCGGGTGGTGACCGTCGGCTTCTCGATGGGCGGTTCCGTGGTGCTGCGGCACGGGGCGCTGTACGCGGGACGGGCGGCGGACCGCGCGGACGGCGCGGAAGCCGGTGGCGCTGTGGAGCGCGAGGGGCGCACCGGGGCGCGTACGGAGGCGCACGCGGATGCGGTGGTGGCCGTGAGTGCCCCCGCCCGCTGGTACTACCGGGGCACCGCCCCGATGCGCCGGCTGCACTGGGTGGTCACCCGGCCCATGGGCCGACTGGTCGGCCGCTACGGCCTGCACACCCGGATCGACCGCGACGCATGGGATCCGGTGCCCCTCTCGCCGGTCGAGGCGGCCGGGCTGATCGCCCCGGCCCCGCTGCTGATCGTGCACGGCGACCGGGACCCGTACTTCCCGCTGGACCACCCGCGGTCGCTGGCCGGGGCGGCGGGCGACGGCGCGGAGCTGTGGCTGGAACACGGCATGGGGCATGCGGAGAACGCCGCGGACGAGACCTTGCTCACCCGCATCGCCGACTGGGCGGTGGCGCGGTGACCCATGATGGACAGCTGACGCGAGACGAGAGGAGTGGCGCCATGCCTGCGGTAACCATCCGCTACTGGGCCGCCGCCAAGGCCGCAGCCGGGACCGCGGAGGAGTCGTACACGGCTGCGACCCTCGCCGAGGCGCTCGAAGCGGTGCGTGAACGGCACCCCGGAGAGCTCACCCGAGTGCTGCGAAGGTGCTCGTTCCTCGTCGACGGTGACCCCGTGGGGACCCGTGGCCATGAGACCGTACGCCTTGCCGAGGGCGGCACGGTCGAGGTGCTCCCGCCGTTCGCAGGAGGGTGAACCGCAGCACATGAGCAGCAACGATCAGCAGTATCCGTACGGACAGGACCCGGGTCACGGGTACGGCCCCGGCCACGACCCGTCGAACGGCCAGCAGCCGCAACCGCACGGTGACCAGCCGTACGGCGCGCAGGCGTACGGCGATCAGTCCTACGGTGCGCAGGCGTACGGTGCCCAGTCGTACGGTGCGCAGGCGTACGGTGCCCAGTCCTACGGCGCGCAGGCGTACGGCGATCAGTCCTACGGTCGGCAGCCCTCGTACGGAACCCCGCAGCAGGCGCAGGGTGCGTACGACCCGAACCAGGCACCCCAGACACCCCACGTGAGCCCCGGTCCCGGGCAGGGCTGGCCCGCCGGGTACCCGCAGGAGCCTGCCGCGCCCGGCCCACAGGATCCCGGCGTCGCGCAGACGTGGGAGGGCCAGACCTGGGACACCCAGTACCAGCCGGTGGTCCAGCCCTCGCAGCCCGCCCAGCCCTCGCAGCCCGCCCAGCACGCGCAGCCCGCCCAGCCGGTTCCGGCCGCCGCCGAGACCGCCTACCTGCCGCCTCATCTGCCGCCGCAGGGCGCCTCGGGCTCGTACCCGCTGCCGCCCGAGGCACCGGCCGCACCGGCAGCCCCCCTCGCCGCCGAGCCGTCCGCGGCGGCCGCACCCGCCTCCACTCACGACGCGGCCGGCTACAGCTCCCCCACGACCCTGGGCAACAGCCGCATCACCGACGCCCAGCGGGCCCGCGCCGAGGGCCGCTCGCCCTCTCGGTGATTGCGTCCCGCCGCCCGATCAACATGGTCTGGGCCGGGCTCGCGCTGGGCGGCGTCGTGCTGCTGGGCGGGGGCGG
>NZ_JBEXPH010000016.1:0-76474 GCF_040611955.1 Streptomyces sp. NPDC006510
CGGCCGACCGGCCCGCGGCGTCCGCGCCCTGGTGCGGGGCGGCCAGCAGGGAGAGCAGAACGACCGCGACCCCGGCGATGGTGTGGTCGCCCGCCTCGCGCCGGTCCGTCGCCAGCGCCAGGACGAGCCCCTGCCCGCCGCCCAGCGCGTACGCGGACAGATGGGCGTCCCGCAGCGTGTCGGTGGCGGACGTCGGGGCGGGGCGTGCCCCGGCCGCGACCACCCGGGTCAGCCTGGCCAGCGCCGCCCCGACATCGGGGGCGGGGCGGCGGCCCGAGGCGTGCAGCTCCTCGCCGTCCGCGGCGATCAGCGCCGCCCGGCCCTCCAGCTGAGCCGCCAGCTGGTGCAGCACCGCCGGGACCGGGTCCGCCCGGGCCGCCGCCGCGGCCAGGGCCTGCTGGGCGCGCGTCACCCGGCGCAGCTCACGGTGCCGGGCCTCCGCCATCAGCCGCCACACCGCACGGGCGATCGCGGTGAACGGAGTCTCGGGCGGCACCTCCAGCAGCGGCAGCCCGTGCCGGTCGCACGCCTCGATCAGCGCCTGCGGCACCGTGTCGAACACCGGCGTCACCCCGAAACCGAGCGCCGCCGCTCCCGCCTCCACCAGCCGGGCCACGAACGCGTCCGGGTCCTTCAGCTGCACCCCGGCGCTCAGCAGCAGCTCACCGCCGAGCAGATACGGGTACGGGTCGGCCATCTCCGAGGTGTGCACCCACAGCAGATCCGCCTCGGCAGGACCCGCGATCCGGTGCAGTCCCAGCTCCTCGTGGGCGAGCAGCTCGGTGAGTGGGATCGGGGGAGTGGGCGGCGGGGCAGGCACGACCGGGGCTTCCGGCATGGACGGTCCATCCATCAGAGACTTCAATTATGGATGAAACGTACACTTCAGTGCCGTCTGCGGGCCACCTACCGTCTTCACCGTGTACGACGTGCGCGCATGTGACACAAAGCGCGCACCGCCTCAGCGTCACCCCGCATCGCAACAAGAAGCGGCTCCCCGCATCGCAGCAAGGAAGGCACCCATCATGAGCAGCAACGAAACGCCGCGTGGCCCCGTCGACTCCTCCCGCGTCCCGCGGTACGCCGGACCCGCGACCTTCGCCCGGCTGCCCCGCCTCGACGAGGTCCACGCCGCCGATGTCGCCGTCGTCGGCGTGCCCTTCGACACCGGTGTCTCCTACCGTCCCGGCGCCCGCTTCGGCGGCAACGCGATCCGTGAGGCCTCGCGGCTGCTGCGCCCGTACAACCCCGCGCAGGACGCCTCGCCGTTCGCCCTCGCGCAGGTCGCCGACGCCGGTGACATCGCCGCGAACCCGTTCGACATCAACGAGGCCGTCGAGACGATCGAGGCCGCGGCCGACGATCTGCTCTCCACCGGCGCCCGACTGATGACGCTCGGCGGCGACCACACCATCGCGCTGCCCCTGCTGCGCTCCGTGGCCAAGAAGCACGGCCCGGTCGCGCTGCTCCACTTCGACGCGCACCTCGACACCTGGGACACCTACTTCGGCGCCGAGTACACCCACGGCACCCCGTTCCGCCGCGCCGTCGAGGAGGGCATCCTCGACACCTCCGCCCTCTCCCACGTCGGCACCCGCGGTCCGCTCTACGGCAAGCAGGACCTGGACGACGACGCGAAGATGGGCTTCGGCATCGTCACCTCCGCCGACGTCATGCGGCGCGGCGTCGACGAGGTCGCCGACCAGCTGCGCCAGCGCATCGGCGACCGGCCGCTGTACATCTCCATCGACATCGACGTGCTGGACCCGGCGCACGCCCCCGGCACCGGCACCCCCGAGGCCGGCGGTCTGACCTCCCGCGAGCTGCTCGAAATCGTCCGCGGGCTGTCCTCCTGCAACCTGGTCTCCGCCGACCTGGTCGAGGTCGCCCCCGCGTACGACCACGCCGAGATCACCTCCGTCGCCGCCTCCCACACGGCGTACGAGCTGACGACGATCATGTCCCGCCAGATCGCAGAGGCCCGCACGAAGTGAGCCACGGCCACCATGACGAGCGGCCGCGGCTCACCCCCGAGCGGATCGCGGCCGCTCTGCACCCGCCGGCCGGGCGCAACGGCGGTGACCTCGTCGTCGAGACCCTCCAGGGCCTCGGCGCGACCACCGTCTTCGGCCTGCCCGGCCAGCACGCCTCGGCATGTTCGACGCGCTGCGCCGCTCCTCGCTGACCCACTTCGGGCTGCGCGTCGAGAACAACGCCGGCTTCGCCTCGGTCCGCGAGGCGCTGCCCGACATCGCCCCCAGCTTCTGGGACATGACGATCCTCGCCCACTGGGCCTGGTCCGCCTCAGACGCCCGCCACCCGAACACGATGCCCTCCGCCCGGGGCGCGGGCGGCCTCGCCCACGGCTGAACCGCACGCACGGCACGCGCTCCGGGGTCCGCCCCGGCGCCGGGGCGGAGCGTCGGCAGAGCCCCGGGCGTCACGACCCCGTCACATGACCCGTGCCTCGTGCAACTTTTCGTACGCCAGGGAGTCATTCCTTTCGGGCGTGCAGGGGGCGCGCCCGTACAGATGACTCAGGGGACGGGGAAAGCCTCATGTCTGGATCCCACATATCGCGCCGTGCGCGCGGCGCGCTGTCCGTCGCGCTCGCCGCGGGCGTGCTCGCACCCGTGGCGCTCGGCGCCGCACCCGCCGCGGCGGCGACGCCGACGGTGAGCTGCACATCCGCCAAGGCCGGGCTCGCCGCGAAGCTGTCGAAGGACATCACCGCCGCGCTCAAGGGCCGGAAATCGACGACGGCCGTGGCGCTCCACGACCGCAGGACCAACACCAACTGCACCCTGCGGGCGACCACCGAGTACGACTCCGCCAGTGTCGTGAAGGCGACCGTGCTGGCGACGCTGCTCTGGGACAACAAGAAGCACAACCGCTATCTCACCCAGCGCGAGATCAACCTCGCCACCGCCATGATCACCAAGTCCGACAACAACGCGACCACCAGCCTGTGGAAGCAGCTCGGGGTGACCAAGGTCAAGGCGTTCCTCAAGGCCGCCGGGATGACACACACCGTGCCCGGCTCCGGTGGCTACTGGGGGCTGACCCAGATCACCGCCCAGGACGAGCTGCGGCTGCTGAACCTGCTCACCGCCAAGAAC
This sequence comes from Streptomyces sp. NPDC006510, assembly GCF_040611955.1. Lineage (NCBI taxonomy): Bacteria > Bacillati > Actinomycetota > Actinomycetes > Kitasatosporales > Streptomycetaceae > Streptomyces > Streptomyces sp. NPDC006510. Next base: position 3,120 of record NZ_JBEXPH010000016.1, read on the forward strand.
TCCGTGCTGAGCGACAACTCGCGCGCCTACGAGCTGGGCCTGATGCGCAAGGTCGTCTCCTCGCAGCGCTGGGGCACCCCCGCCGGAGCCCCGTCCGGGGTGACCGTGCAGGTCAAGAACGGCTGGCTGCCGCGCGCCACCCACGGCTGGCGGGTGCACAGCATCGGCGCCTTCACGGGCAAGGGCCACGACTACGCGATCACCGTGCTCACCCAGGACAACAAGACGATGAACGACGGCATCAACACCATCCAGGCCGTCGCCCGCGCCGTGCACAAGGACCTCAACACGGCCGCCGCCACCGCGACGACCGTGGCCCCGCCCGCCGCCCCGCAGGAAGCGGTGCCCGCGGTGCCGGAGGCGCCGGCCGTACGGATGCTCACCGCGACGCCGCGGTCGTAGCCGACCGCCCGAGGAGCCCGGCCGTACGCAGGTCGTAGGCAGGACGTCGCACCGGCCTACGACCAGCGGCCCGTCTTTTGTAACGGCGGGATGAAATCCGCTGCCCACCGCGTTGGTGCCTTCCGGTAGACCAGGTCTGACGGGAGGCACCGGTGACGGACGCAGGGGACGTACAGAGCGCGACACAGGCCCCGGGCTGGGCCCGGCGGCTGTGCGGCTACGCATGGCGCTACCGGCGCAATGTGCTGCTGGCGCTCGGCTCATCGCTCGCCGGCATGGCGGTGATGGCGCTCGTCCCGCTGATCACCAAGGTGATCATCGACGACGTCGTGGTCGGCCACACACGGTCCCTCGCCGTCTGGACCGGGCTCCTCATGGTCGCCGCCGCGCTGGTGTACGTCGCCACGTACATCCGCCGGTACTACGGCGGCCGGCTCGCCCTCGACGTGCAGCACGATCTCCGTACCGAGATGTACGGGACGATCACCCGCCTCGACGGGAAGCGGCAGGACGAGCTGTCCACCGGCCAGGTCGTCGGGCGGGCCACCAGCGACCTGCAACTGATCCAGGGGCTCCTGTTCATGCTCCCGATGACCATCGGGAACGTGCTGCTCTTCATCATCTCCCTGGTGATCATGGCGTGGCTCTCGCCGCTGCTCACCCTGGTCGCGATCGCCGTGGCCCCCGCACTCTGGTACATCGCCCGCCGCTCCCGCGCCCGGCTCTTCCCCGCCACCTGGTACGCCCAGGGGCAGGCCGCCGCCGTCGCCGGAGTCGTCGACGGAGCCGTCTCCGGGGTCCGGGTCGTCAAGGGGTTCGGGCAGGAGGAGCAGGAGACCGGCAAGCTGCGCGAGGTCGGGCGCAGGCTCTTCGCCGGGCGGCTGCGGACGATCCGGCTGAACTCCCGCTACACCCCAGCCCTCCAGGCCGTCCCCGCGCTCGGCCAGGTCGCGATGCTGGCCCTCGGCGGCTGGCTCGCCACCCGGGGCGAGATCACCCTCGGCACCTTCGTCGCGTTCTCCACCTACCTCGCCCAGCTCGTCGGCCCGGTCCGGATGCTCGCCATGGTCCTCACCGTCGGACAGCAGGCCAGAGCCGGCGTCGAGCGCGTACTGGAACTGATCGACACCGAGCCGACCATGAAGGACGGCACCAAGGACCTCCCGGCGGACGCCCCCGCGAGCGTCGAGTTCGACGACGTCCGGTTCGGCTACGACGATGAGCGCCCCGTCCTCGACGGGTTCTCGCTGACCATCGAGCCCGGCGAGACCGTCGCCGTCGTCGGCGCCTCCGGCAGCGGGAAGTCCACCGTCTCGCTGCTGCTGCCCCGCTTCTACGACGTGACGCACGGCGCCGTCCTGGTCGGCGGCCACGACGTCCGCGAACTGACCCACGAGTCGCTGCGCGCCGCCATCGGCCTCGTACCGGAGGACAGCTTCCTGTTCTCCGACACCGTCCGCGCCAACATCGCGTACGGATTCCCGGACGCCACCCAGGAACAGATCGAGGAGGCGGCCCGCGCCGCCCAGGCCGACCGGTTCATCGCGGATCTGCCCGAGGGCTACGACACCAAGGTCGGCGAGCACGGACTCACCCTCTCCGGCGGCCAGCGCCAGCGCGTCGCGCTCGCCCGCGCCATCCTCACCGACCCCCGGCTGCTCCTCCTCGACGACGCCACCTCCGCCGTCGACGCCCGGGTCGAGCACGAGATCCACGAGGCGCTGCGCCAGGTGATGGCCGGGCGGACCACCCTGCTGATCGCCCACCGCCGCTCCACCCTCGGCCTCGCCGACCGGATCGCCGTCCTGGAGCACGGCCGGCTCGCCGACATCGGCACGCACGAGGAGCTGGAGCGCCGCTCCCCGCTCTACCGGCGGCTGCTCACCGACCCGGACGAGCTGGGCGGCACCTCGCCCGGACACCAGCCGACCGCCGTCGCGGCCGACACCACCCCCGAGGACGAGCGAGCGCTCCAGGAGGAACTGGACGCCGAGTTCGACGCCGAGCGCGGCATCAGCCCCCACCTGTGGGTCCGCAAGGAGGAGCCGCGCGACACCGGGGCGGCCGGCATGCCCGCCACCCCCGAGCTGCTCGCCCAGGTCGAGGCGCTGCCGCCCGCCACCGACACCCCCGGTATCGACGAGGCACGGGCCGTCGCCGCCGAGGACTCCTACGGGCTGCGCAGGCTGCTGCGCGGCTTCGGGCTGCCGCTGCTGGTGAGCCTGATGCTGGTCGCGGTCGACGCGGGCGCCGGTCTGCTGCTGCCGGTACTGATCCGGCACGGCATCGACCAGGGTGTCTCGCAGCTCGCGCTCGGCGCGGTCTGGGCGGCGTCCGCGCTGGCCCTGGTGGTCGTCCTCGTGCAGTGGGCCGCCCAGATCGGCGAGACCCGGATGACGGGCCGCACCGGCGAACGGGTGCTGTACTCACTGCGGCTGAAGATCTTCGCGCAGCTCCAGCGGCTCGGCCTGGACTACTACGAGCGCGAGCTGACCGGCCGCATCATGACCCGGATGACGACGGATGTGGACGCGCTGTCGACGTTCCTGCAGACCGGACTGGTCACGGCCTTCGTCTCCGTCGTCACCTTCTTCGGCATCATGGTCGCGCTGCTGGTGCTCGACGCGCAGCTGGCCCTGGTCGTCTTCGCGACGCTGCCGGTGCTGGTCATCGGCACCTTCTTCTTCCGCCGCAAGAGCGTCAAGGCGTACGAGCTGGCCCGCGAACGCATCAGCGTCGTCAACGCCGATCTCCAGGAGTCCGTCTCCGGGCTGCGGATCGTGCAGGCGTTCCGCCGCGAGCGCGACGGCGCCGACCGGTTCGCGGAGCGCAGCGACCACTACCGCGAGGCCAGGGTCCGCGGCCAGTGGCTGATCTCGGTCTACTTCCCGTTCGTGCAGCTGCTGTCGTCGGTGGCGGCGGCCGCCGTCCTGATCGTCGGCGCGGGCCGGGTCGACAACGGCACGCTCACCACCGGTGCGCTGGTCGCGTACCTGCTCTACATCGATCTGTTCTTCGCCCCGGTGCAGCAGCTCTCCCAGGTCTTCGACGGCTACCAGCAGGCCACCGTCTCCCTCGGCCGCATCCAGGAGCTGCTGCGCGAGCCGACCTCCACCGACACCGCGGACGAACCGCTGGACGTGCTGTCGCTGCGCGGCGAGATCGCCTTCGAGGACGTGTCCTTCGCGTACGGCTCCGGCGACGAAGCCGAGGAGGCGCTGGCCGGGGTCGACCTGCGGATACCGGCCGGGCAGACGGTCGCGTTCGTGGGCGAGACCGGCGCGGGGAAGTCCACCCTGGTCAAGCTCGTCGCCCGGTTCTACGACCCCACGGGCGGCCGGGTCACGGCGGACGGCACCGATCTGCGCCGCCTCGACCTCACCGCGTACCGGCACCGGCTCGGAGTCGTACCGCAGGAGGCGTACCTCTTCGCGGGCACGGTCCGGGACGCCATCGCCTACGGGCGGCCCGAGGCCACCGACGCCGAGGTGGAGGCGGCGGCGCGGGCGGTCGGCGCCCACGACATGATCGCCACCCTGGACGGCGGCTATCTGCACGAGGTCGCCGAGCGGGGCCGCAACCTCTCGGCCGGTCAGCGCCAGCTGATCGCGCTCGCCCGCGCCGAACTCGTCGACCCGGACATCCTGTTGCTCGACGAGGCGACCGCCTCGCTCGACCTGGCCAGCGAGGCCCTGGTCAACCAGGCCACCGACCGCCTCACCGGCCGCCGCACCACCCTGGTCGTCGCCCACCGGCTGACCACGGCCGCCCGCGCCGACCGGGTCGTGGTGATGGACCACGGCCGGGTCGTCGAGGACGGCACGCACGACGAACTCCTGGCCGCGGAAGGGCACTACGCCGTCCTGTGGCGCACGTTCATCGGGGAGGACGAGCCCGCGCAGGTGTGAGCACCGGGCCGTCCACCGCGGCGCTGTCGCCCGGGGCGCGGAGCGCGTCCGACGCAACCTTCGGATGGTCTCCTGCGTCGTACGCATGTATGCACATGCGCCACCCAAGGGCGTAAGTGTTCGACTGGCGATGGAGTTGCTGGTGTTCAGAAGGACGAGAAAGTCCGGAAAGACCGACTTGTCCGAAGAGGGTGATGGTGCGGGCCGGTCCGGGGGCGGGAGTCGTGGAGCCCGCCGGTTGCTGGTGCGTTCGGTCGTCCTGTCGCTGGTGGCCGCCCTCGGCCTGGTGCTCGGTGGTCCCGCGGTCGGCCGCGCCGACGCCGCGACGGTCTGCGCCGGGCGCCCCGCGAAGACGGTCCCGTTCAAGACCGGCGAACTGCGCGTCTACAAGAACCGTTCCTACGCCTGCGCGATGGCGGTCGCCAAGAAGCCGGGCCCGCGCCGCGCGATGTCCGTGACGATCCAGGCGCGCGGCGGCAGACCCGTCGTCGACAGCGGCAAATACACCAAGCAGGCCGGCCCGGTGACGGTCCACGCACTGAACCGGTGCGTCAGGGCCTCGGCCAAGATCTCCGGCAAGTCGGGCTCCACGGGCTGGATCCTCTGCTGATCGGCCCCGACCCGCGGTTTCTCCGTGCCGACCGGGTCTGGCGGCACGGGAGTTGCCCCGCTAGGTTCACGGCGAAAGCTGTGATTCCTGGGGAGGGTGTATGCGCAAGGCGTTCAGAGGGTTCCTGTCGCTCGCGGTGCTCATCGGCACGGCAGGTGTGACGGGAGCCTCGGCCGGGGCGGCCACCGCCGCGGAACCGGCCGCGTTCCACAGCGGGTCCGCCGCCGACGACGGCACCGGCACGGACATCAAGGACCGCATCCTGGCCATCCCGGGGATGAGCCTCATCGAGGAGAAGCCCTACCCGGGTTACCGCTACTTCGTCCTCAACTACACCCAGCCGATCGACCACCGGCACCCGTCCAAGGGCACCTTCCAGCAGCGCATCACCCTGCTGCACAAGGACACGTCCCGCCCGACGGTCTTCTTCACCAGCGGATACAACGTCTCCACGAACCCCGGCCGTTCCGAACCGACCCGGATCGTCGACGGCAACCAGGTCTCCCTGGAGTACCGCTACTTCACCCCGTCCCGCCCGGCACCCGCCGACTGGTCCAAGCTCGACATCCGGCAGGCCGCCGGTGACCAGCACCGCGTCTTCACCGCGCTGAAGCGGATCTACACCAAGAACTGGCTGGCCACCGGCGGCTCCAAGGGGGGCATGACGGCCACCTACTTCGAGCGCTACTACCCCGAGGACATGGACGGCGTCGTCGCGTACGTCGCGCCCAACGACGTGGTCGACAAGGAGGATTCGGCCTACGACCGGTTCTTCGAGAACGTGGGCACCAAGGAGTGCCGCGACAGGCTGAACGGTGTCCAGCGCGAGGCGCTGGTCCGCCGCGAGCCGATGGAGAAGAAGTACGAGGAGTACGCCGCCGCGAACGGCTACACCTTCGAGACCACCGGCTCGCTCGACAAGGCGTACGAGGCCGTCGTCCTGGACTACGTCTGGGCGTACTGGCAGTACAGCCTGCTCTCCGACTGCGACACCGTTCCGGCCGATGCGAAGTCCGCCCCCGACCAGGCGATCTGGGACTCCATCGACTCGATCTCCGGCTTCTCCACCTACACCGACCAGGGCCTGGAGCGGTACACCCCGTACTACTACCAGGCGGGCACCCAGCTCGGTTCGCCCGACATCCGCCAGCCGTGGCTCGGCGGTCTCAGCCGGTACGGGTACCAGCCGCCGCGCACCTTCGTGCCGCGCTCCATCCCGATGAAGTTCCAGCCGTCGGTGATGCGCGACGTCGACAACTGGGTGAAGCGCCACGCCGACCGGATGCTGTACGTGTACGGGGAGAACGACCCGTGGGGCGCGGAGCGCTTCCGGCCCGGTGCGGGCTCCCGCGACAGCTATGTCATGACCGTGCCCGGCGGCAACCACGGCGCGAGCGTGGCCGGGCTCGCCGAGGACGACCGGGCGAAGGCCACCGCGGCCGTCCTGCGCTGGGCGGGCGTCGCCCCGGCCGCCGTGCGGGACGACCCGGCGAAGGCGAAGCCGCTCGCGAAGTTCGACGCACGGCTCGACAAGCGGGACGTGCTGAACGAGCGCGGGCTGCGGCCGTAGCCGTTCCGGGCGCCGGGGAGGGGCTGTGCGCGCCGCGCACAGCCCCTCCGCGCTCCGCTAGTACGTCAGCCCGTAACCGACCGGGTGCAGCACCTGGGCCGGGTCGTCCGCGCGCTGCACCGGGACCGGCAGGGTGCCCTGCGGTTCGGCGCGGCCCGCGATCACCCGGGCGGCGGCCCGCAGTTCGACATCGGTCCAGGAGTACGTGGCCAGGTTCGCCGCGAACCCGGTCCCGGACAGTTGGGCGATGTCGTACGGATTGCGGATCGCGACCGTGATCACCGGGATGCCGGTCGCCGCGAGGGCGCTCACCAGGGTGCGCTGCGAGCTGGTCGCCGAGACGTTGTACGTCGCCACGACCACCGCGTCCTTGCCCTGCGCGGCCGCCACCGCCTCGTCGATCTTCGCCTTGGCGGGGGCGGTGCCGGTGGACAGCGAGGTCGCCGCGTAGCCCAGTTCGCCGAACGCGGTGGCCAGTGTGGTGGTCGGCGGTCCGGTGGTGCCGGACGGGGAGGCGGGATCGGCGCCGACCACCAGCAGGTTGCGGTGGGAGCGGCGGGAGAGCGGCAGCACCGCACCGTCGTTGGCGAGCAGCGTGGTGGTGCGCTCGGCGATCCGGTCGGCGGCGGCGAGGTGCGACCGGGTGCCCACGGTGCGGTCCACCCCCGCGTGGCTGACGAACGGGTCGTCGAACAGCCCGAGCTTCGTCTTCAGCCGCAGGATGCGCAGGATCGATTCATCAATCCGGGCCTCGCTGATCTCACCGCTCTTCACGGCCTCCAGGACGGCGTTCCAGGAGACGTCGAGGCGCGGCGGGTTGAGCAGCTGGTCGACGCCGGCCTTGAGGGCGAGGACCGGCACGCGCTCGTCGCCGTACTTCGTCCGCACCCCCTCCATGCCGAGCGAGTCGGTCACCACGACACCGTCGTAGCCGAGCTCCTCGCGCAGGATGCCGGTGAGGATCGGGCGGGACAGCGTCGCCGGGTCCTCTGCCGGGTCCAGGGCCGGGACCACGATGTGCGCGGTCATGATCGAGTCGATGCCCGCGGCGATCGCGGCCCGGAACGGCGGCTCGTCCAGCTCCGCCCACTGCTCCCGGGTGTGCCGGATGACGGGCAGGCCGGTGTGGCTGTCGGTGTTGGTGTCGCCGTGGCCCGGGAAGTGCTTGGCCGTCGAGGCGATCCCGCTGCTCTGATACCCCTTCACCTGCGCGGCGACCATCCCGGCCACGGACTGCGGGTCGGAGCCGAAGGAGCGTACGCCGATCACCGGGTTGGCCGGGTTGACGTTGACGTCGGCGTCCGGGGCGTAGTTCTGGTTGATGCCGATCGCGGCCAGCTCGGCGCCCGCGATCTGCCCGGCCCGGCGGGCGTCGGAGCGCGAACCGCCCGCGCCCAGCGCCATCGCGCCCGGCATCAGGGTGGCGGGCTCGCCGACCCGGCAGACGATGCCGTGCTCCTGGTCGGTGGAGACGAGGAGCGGCAGGGGAGTGGGGCCGGCGAGACCGGCGCGCTGGATGCCGTTGGAGAGGTCGGCGATCTGGTGCGGGTCGCGGGTGTTGTGCGCCCAGGCGAAGTAGATGATCCCGCCGACGTGGTACCTGGCGATCATCTCGGCGGCCGTGCGGACCCCGATCTCGGCCAGGTTGGCGTCGATGTCGGCCTGGTCGGGGTCGGTGGCGGAGTGCCCGTACACCCGCATCACGAAGAGCTGCCCGACCTTCTCCTCCAGGGACATCCCGGAGATGATCCGCTTGAGGCGCTTGGTGGTGGCGGCTGAATTGTGCTGTCCGCTGCTGGGTCCGCCGCTTGCGGACCTCTGGGCGGCGACGGCGCCGGGGGCGATGCCCGCGCCCGTGACGGCGACAACTGCCGTCGCGGCGGTGGCGGTGAGGAGGGTGCGTCTGGAGGGGCGGTGGTGCACGTGAGCTCCTTCGGCCGTACTCGGGGACGAGGGGTGGTGAAAGAAACTTCCAAGGAGCACGGATATCCAGAAAATAACTTCCGGTCAAGGGTCCGGACAGATTTGAGCCCGTGCGGCGTGGCCGGGCCCCTGCCGCGGTCGTGCTTCGGCCCCGCCTCGGCCTCGCCCCGGTCCCGCTCTGCCCGGCCCCGCCCCGACTCTGTCTCAGCCCTGCCTCAGTCCTGGCTCAGTCCCACCACGGCCCCGTGCGACCGCAGCGCGGACACCGCCGCCGTGATCGCGGGCCGCCGGGCCGCCTCCGTACGCCACAGCGCGTACAGCCGCCGCACCGGTACGGGATCGAGCGGCACCGCCACCACTCCCGGCGGCAGTTGCCCCCGTCCCAGGCGCGGGATCATCGCGACCCCGAGGCCGGCGGCGAGCAGGGCCAGCTGGGTGTGGTTCTCCTCCGCCTGGTGCCGGATGTCCGGCTCGTAACCAGCCGCCCGCAACGTCCGTACGAGCCAGTCGTGGCAGACCGTCCCCGGCGGCTGGCAGATCCACCGCTCCTTCGCCAGCTCCTCGCGCCGCACGGCGTCCCGTCCGGCCAGGCGATGCCGCTCGGGCACCAGCAGATCGCAGCGGTCGTCACCGATCACCGCCTGTGCCACGCACTCGGGGGCGGGCAGCGGGGCGATGTCCCAGTCGTGCGCGACCGCCAGATCGATCACCCCCTTGGCCACCAGGTCGACCGAGAGATGCGGATCGACCTCGGTCATCCGGACCTCCAGGGCCGGGTGCTCCCGGTCCAGCTCCGCCAGCACCCCGGGCAGCAGCCCGCGCGCCGCGGACGCGAACGCACCGATCGACAGCCGCCCGGTCGGTAGCCCCCTGCGCTCCTCCAGCGTCGTCTCGGCGCGCTCCACGATCGCCAGCAACTGCTGGGCCGTCGCGGCCAGATGGAGCGCCTCCTCGGTCAGCGCGACCCCGCGCCCGCGGCGCTCCAGCAGTGTGGTGCGGGTCTCCCGCTCCAGCTTGGTGATCTGCTGCGAGACCGCCGACGGGGTGTAGCCGAGCGCGGCGGCGGCGCCCGCGACGGAGCCGTGGACGGAGACGGCGTGCAGGGCGCGCAGCCGGGCCAGATCGAGCACGGGAGCCTCCCGGAACAGGACGAGCCGGTCATGGTCATTCATTAGCGACGCTCAATTCCACCATGAAGAAATCCGCGCTGGTGCTACATGGTCGGCGCGGGTGATCCTCGGTGCATGCGTCCCCTCCACATCGCCCTGGCCGCCCTGGTGGCAGCCGTCTGGGGTGTCAATTTCGTCGTCATCGAGATCGGCCTCGGACACTTCCCGCCGCTGCTCTTCTCGGCCCTGCGCTTCCTGGTCGCCGCGCTGCCCGCGGTTTTCTTCGTCGGCCGGCCCAAGGTCGCCTGGAAGTGGATCGTGGGCGTCGGGCTGGTCCTCGGGGTGGCGAAGTTCGGCCTGCTCTTCATCGGCATGGACCGGGGAATGCCCGCCGGCCTCTCCTCCCTCGTGCTCCAGGTCCAGGCGGTCTTCACGGCCCTCTTCGCCGCCGTCGCGCTCGGGGAACGCCCGGGGGGAGTAAGGCTGTTGGGGATGGCGGTGGCGCTCGCGGGCATCGGGGTCGCGGCGGTCGACGAGGGCGCGGGCGGGCCCGTACTCGCCTTCGGGCTGGTGATCGCGGCGGCGGCCTGCTGGGGCGTGTCCAACGTGCTGACCCGCAAGGCCGCCCCGCCCGACTCGCTCAACTTCATGGTCTGGGTCTCGACCGTGCCCGTGCTCCCGCTGCTCGGCCTCTCCCTCCTCTTCGAGGGCTGGGACCGCGACGCGGACGCGCTGGCCGGGCTCGACTGGAGCGGCGCCGGGATCATCGTCTACGTCGCCTGGATCACCACCGTCTTCGGCTTCGGCGCCTGGGGCTTCCTGCTGCGCCACCACCCGGCCTCCTCGGTGGCTCCGTTCACCCTGCTCGTCCCGGTCTTCGGGATGTCCTCGGCCGCGCTGCTGCTGGACGAGTCGGTGAGCCCGCTGCGGTGGTGCGCGGCGGCGCTGCTGGTCGGCGGGGTGGCCCTCACCTCGCTGGCGGGGGCGCGGCGGTCGCGCACCCCGGCACCGGAATCCCCGGCACCGGAGCCGGAGGTGGCGCGGGCCGCCTGAGCGAGCCGCGCCCGGTCCGCCGGACGGGCCCTACCGCTCAGCCGCGCCCAGCCGCAGCAGGTGTTCCCGTCCGGCGGCCAGCAGCCCCGGCAGCTCCGCCGCGCCCGGGTGCCAGCGCTTCTCGTACTCCCAGCAGACCCAGCTGTCCGGGGCCAGCGTGTCCAGACAGGCCCCCAGCGGCAGCACCCCGGCCCCCAGCGCCAACGGCTCGGTGTCCTCGGCCGACGCGATGTCCTTCACCTGTACGTATCCCAGGTGCGGGGCCAGCACCGCATGGCTCGCGGCCGGCTCCTCGCCCGCCAGCCAGGTGTGCATGATGTCCCACAGCGCACCGACCTGTCCGTGCCCGACCGCTCCGACGACCCGGGCCACATCGACGCCGGCCCGGTGCGAGTCATGGGTCTCCAGCAGGATGCGTACGCCCCTGTCCGCGGCGTGCGGAGCGGCGGCGGCCAGCCGCCGGGCAGCGGTCGCGTCGGCCACGGCGGGGTCCTGGCCACCGCCGCCCGGGAAGACACGGACGTTTCGCGCACCCAGGTCGTGCGCCAGGTCCACCAGCCCGGCGAGCTCCTCCAGCACCGGCGCGTCGTCGCCCTCGGCGGCGGCCCGGACATACCCGGCGACGGTCAGGATCTCGACGCCGCCCTGCTTGAACTCCTCGACGACAGCGGCCCGTTCGGCCGCGGAGACACCCGGGTGCACCGGCTCCTCGGGGTGGGCGCGCAGCTCCACCCCCTGATAGCCGTGCCCGGCGGCGAGCCGGACGACATCGGTGACCGGCATCCCCGGGACTCCGAGGGTCGAGAAAGCGAGCTGCACGTGTGTGGTCCTTCCGTCGTCGTCCGGCCGCCCTTCCGGCCCGGCCTCGGCAGGGCTCCCGGAGCAGCTGCTCCAGACTATCCAGCAGCCTCGGCGCGTCCGCCCGCTGCCGGGGCCCCGGCCGCCCGCCCTGCTCCGGCGCACCGGCGCCGGCCGGGGCGTACGCCGTTGCACCCCGGCCCCCTTTCAGTCGCGTTCGGCCGCGCACTGGGCGGAGAACTCGCAGAGTGCCGCGCGGTCCGCGCGCCCCGTCTTGTTCAGCAGACTCGCCATGTGCTTCTCCACCGTGCGCGGCGATATCGACAGCCGCCGGGCGATCTGCTGGTTGCCCGGCCGCTCCGCCAGCAGCACGAAGACCTCGTACTCGCGCGGCGTCACCCCGCTCGTCCGCAGCGGGGCCGGGATGCGGTCCCAGCCGCCCCGGTGCTGCCCGACGCTGGCCCCCGCCTGCCGCAGCGCCGCCCGGCACGCGGCGGCGACCGGCTGGATGCCCGCCCCGTAGAAGTACTCCTCCGAGGCCCGCAGCCAGTTCACCGGCTCGCCCCACCCCTCGGCGAGCGCCGCGCCGGCGACCAGCCGCAGTCCCAGATGGCGGGCGAGCGGAAAGGCGGCGGCGTTGGTGACGGCCGCCCCGACCGACCGGACGGCCCGGTCCGTATCGCCCGCACGGCCGTGCAGGACGCCATCGGCCAGTCGCAGGAACAGCTGGTTCCAGGCCAGGTCCGCGCCGGGGCTCTCCAGTGTCGCGTCGAGCTCCGCCCGGCCGCCTCGGCCGTCGAGTATCCGCAACAGCGGACGCAGACCGTAACGCCCGCTCAGATAGAAGAAACTGGGGTGCTCGCGCTCCCAGGCCAGCGAGGCGTCCAGGTCGGCCAGCGCGCCCTCGCGGTCCTCCTCCAGCAGCGCCGCGAAGGCACGGCAGAGCCCCAGTTGCAGCGGGACGAGCAAGGACTCCTCGCCGCCCGCCCGGCGGAACCGGGCCATGGCCCGGTCCAGGTCCCGTCTTCGGCCCCGGTGCGCGGCGAGCGTCGCCGAGGCCAGCAGCAGATAGCGGTGCGCCCCCAGATTGCGGACCCGGGCGCTGGCGGCCACCGACCGCTCGACGATCTCGTGCGCCCCGTCCCACTCGCCCCGCATCACCGCGTTCATGGCGAGCAGCCCGTCCACGGTCTGCGTCGGCACCAGCGCGCCCAGCGACTGGGCGGCGGTCCGGGCCGTCTCCAGCCGGGCCGGGTCACCTGTGCGCATGAACGTGTTGGCGCCGAGCCGGACCAGCGCCTCCACCCGCCACACCGGCAGGGCGTGCTGCTCGGAGACCGCGAGCATCCGCTCCAGGCACGCGTCGGCCTCGTCGAAGCCGCGCTCCCGGGAGAGCAGCGCCAGTAACTGCCAGGCCTGGCAGGCGACCACGGGAAGCTGCCGCTCCTCCGCGACGGCGGCGGCCCGGCGCGCGGCGTCCTGCGCGCACTTCTGCTGCCCGTGGCCCGCATGACCGGGCAGCAGGGCCAGATGACCGTCCACCACGTCGAGTGCCGCCTCCAGCTCGGGGCGGATGGCCGTACCGAGCATGCTCCGCGCGGTCCGGATCTGCCCGGCCGCCTCGTCCACACGCTCCGCCATCACGGCCGCCCAGGCGATCCGGATGTGGGTCTCGCCGCACTGCTCGGCGGCGTCGGAGCGCGGCGGCACCGGGGGAAGCTCCGCGGTCAGTGCCAGGGCCGTGTCGAGCTCACCGGCCTCGGCATGGGAGACGGCGAGCGACTCGGTGATGCCCCGCAGATCGCTCTCGTGGGCGAGCGAGCGGGCACGTTCCAGCAGGGTGACGGCGGAACCGGACGCGCCCGCGGCCAGCATCCGGCGGCCGACGCCGGCGAACTGGCGGGCGGCGCCGTGCCGGTCGCCCCCGGCCAGTTGCAGTGTGGCCATCAACTGGCGTTGTTCGTCGCCGAGTTCGTGCTCCGCCGCGGCCAGGGACAGAGCCGCGCGACGGGCCGTCGCGGCCCGCTCCGCCGGTGCCAGCGAGGCCACCAGGGCCTCGGCGGTCAGCGCGTGCCGGAAGGTGTAGCGGTCGGGGTCCGCCCCGTCGGGGGCGATGATGTTCGCCTCCACGGCGGAGCGCAGATGGCTGAAGAGCGTACGGTCGTCGAACCCGGTGACGGTCTGGAGCACGGTGACCGAGAACCGGCTGCCCAGCGTGGCCGCGCACAGCAGCAGCTCGCGCACCGGTTCGTCGAACCGGTCCAGCCGCCGTGACCAACTGCGCACCACTCCGGTCGGCACCGACGCGTCGGGGTTGGCGTGCTCCTCCCACCGGTCGCCGGCCCGGCGCAGCTGGCCGGAGTCGAGCAGATCGGCGAGCAGCACCTCGACCAGGTACGGATTGCCGCCCGCCCGGCCGACCAGCCGTTCGTGGGTGGCCTGCGGCACCTCGTCCGGGCGGGCCTCCAGACACGAGGCGGTCATCTCCCGCACGTCCGCGTCACCGAGCGGTGCCAGCTCGCGCACGGTGGCGACCTGCCGCTGTTCCGCCGAGCGCACCAGGTCGAGTGCGGCACCGGGCTCCGGACGCAACGTCCCCAGCAGCAGCACCGGCAGGTCCGCCACGTTGTCGATGACGTACTCCACCACCGCGATCGTCTCGGTGTCGGAGTCGTGCAGGTCCTCCAGCAGGATCACGCAGCCGTGCTCCTGGCCGAGCACCGACAGCAGCCGCAGTAACGCCTCGGCCAGTTCGACCACCGTCTCCGGATAGCCGGGGGAGGGACCCTGGCGCCACTCCGGCACCAGCCGGGCCAGCGCCGGACGGTACGGGTCCAGCTCCGGGTCGGTGGGCGTCCCGGCCGCCCGGAACCGCGAGGACAGCGCCTCGATCAGCGGGCGGAACGGCACCACGAGCCCGGTCGACGTGGCCCTGCCGCGCAGCACCGGCATGCCCCGCTCGTACGCCCGGTAGGCGCACTCACCGGCCAGCCGGGATTTGCCGATGCCCGCGTCCCCGACGAAGAAGACCGCACGCCCCGAACGCCGCGACGCGGTGTCCAGGGCGTTTCTCAGCAGGCCGGTCTCAGCGACACGCCCGACAATCACCGACGAAGTGGCACGCATGGACGCAGGCTACTTGAGCCACTACCCACCGGTCAGTGCGACAAATCGCCTGATCCGAAACGGAATTGACTCAGACCCAGGTCATGGTGGTCCACGGCAGGTCCGAGGTGAGGTCGGTGTTGCTGTCCGTGGCGCCGAGGATTCTGCTGCGCAGACCGAGTCTGCCGCCCGCACCCAGGGCGATCCTGCCGACGGGGTGCTCGTCGGTGACGTCGTCGAACTCGTTGGCGCGGAAGGCGGAAGCTTCGGTGATCTGCATGGTCTGCCTCTTCTCGTGGGAGGTTGTCGTTGCGTGAGCGGTGCGACGAGACGTGTACGACGCGGTGGTACGGGGTGAGGTACTGGTGGTACGTGAGCGGTGCGACGAGACGTGTACGACGCGGTGGTACGGGGTGAGGTGCGGGTGTACGTCAGTGGTGCGGGGCACGGGGCGAGGTGCGGGTGCTACGTGCGAGGCGCAGGGGCGGACGGTGATACATGAGCGGCGTGTGGGCGCCGGTTCCCGCTTTCGCCCTCGTTCCCGCTCCCGCCCTGTTTGCGTCCCGTGACCGTTCAGCCGGGCGCGGTCGGCACGGTGGGTCCGGCGAGCAGCAGTACCGACGGCACCCGGGCGGGGAATCCGGCCCGCAGCAGCCCGTGCCCGATCCCCGCGAGCCCGGTCAGCAGCCCCGGATGCGGGACCTGGCCGGGTGTTCCGCAGCGCGGCTTCGCCCGGTCGGCCGCCGCGAGCAACGCCCCGGCCCGCTCCACCCAGCGGGTGCGGGCGCTCGACGGTTCGCCGCGGCGCAGCAGTTCGAGGACGCCGAGTTCGCCGTGGCACAGGCTGTCGTCCGGCGGCGGTTCGGCCCGTGCGATGTCCGCCGCCGCCTCGCGCGCCCAGGCGGACAGCAGCGGGTCGGCCTGCGCCGCCGGGCTGTCCAGCACGGCCAGCGCCACGCCCGTCCGGCCCCGGCACCAGGAGATGTCGCGGTCCACGGCACCGGTCGCGGCCCGCAGCGCGGCGAGCCCCGAGGCACGGTACGGCTCGCCGCCGCCCGCCTCGGCGAAGCGCAGCAGCGCCCAGCCGATCCCGGCGGACCCGTCGGCGAATCCCGGGGTGCCCGGCAGTGCCGCCTCACGCAGCAGCCCGGCGCAGTGTTCCGCCGCACGCCACACGTCGGCCCGTCCGGTGGCCCGGTACCCGGCGAGCAGACCGACCAGCCCGCCGGCCGTACCCCCGCGCACCCCGTACTCACTCTCGGCGGCGGCCGCCGCACCGGTCAACCGCAGTGCGGGCAGCACCAGTTCACCGAGGCGCGGGTCGTCCAGCGTGTCCGCGACCTGGGCCAGCGCGTACGCGATCCCGCCGAGCCCGGCGAACGCACCCGAGCCCACCGGGCCCAGATCGTCCGGGCGCGAGTGCAGCACGTCCAGCAGCCCGGCGAGGGGCGCCAGCGCGTCCCGGGCAGCCGTGGCGTACCGGTTCGCCCCGGTGAGCGCGGCGAGCTGGGCGAGGAAGCACGCCGTACCGGTGTAGCCGCCCGCAAGGTCGGCGGCCATCGGTCCCAGCCGCCAGTAGCGCTCGTCGAGCAGCTCCAGGCCGATCCAGTTCAGCCGGGTGGGCCCGGAGTAGGCCTGGGACACCAGCTGGTCGCCGACCGACCGGGCCGCCGCGAGCAGTTGCTCCGGCTCCGGCGCGGTCGCGGCCGTACGGACCCGGCGCGGGCCGGGGCGGGGCTCGTGGGCGGGCTCGCGCGAGGTGGTCACCATCGCGGCGCGGATGATGCGTTCCTGGTCCTTGCGGTCCACCGCGTCCATGGCCGCCAGCTTCGCCCGGACCAGGGACAGCCCCGTCCGGGTGAGCGCGCCGGGCAGCAGCCGGCCGGTCCCGCTCCACAGGTCGGTGCGTTCGGGCAGGGCGCTGAACAGGGGCACGTCGCCCGACCAGAGCTGGGCGATCTCCTCGTCCAGGAGGCCGGGCAGCGCGGCGGATCCCAGGGTGTCGGTGCCCAGCAGCGCGAGCACCTCGTGCCGTTCGGCGGCGTCCTTCATCAGGTCCGGGTGCGTGGACTCGTCCAGGAGCGACGTGTAGATCCAAGTGGGCCGCACCACCACCCGCACCTCGTCGTGCGCGAACCGGTCCAGCAGTCCGCCGGTGCGCAGGAGTTCGGCGCGGGCCTCCTTGATCGCGGTGTATCCGGCGCGGAATCCGGCGCACAGCGCGCGGGTGAAGGCGGACGGGTCGGCGGGCGTTCCGGTCAGCCGGGGCCGGTTCGCCGACCCGCCGAACCGGGCCGTCCGGCGCACCAGCCGCATCCGGTCGGTCCCCGCGTCGGCCCAGCCGACACTGCGCACCGGGGAATCGGCCGCCTGCCCACCGCCGATCCCGGACAGGTCGAGTGCCGTCTCGTCCCCGACGAGCAGCTGCGGCAGCAGTCCCACCCGGTGCACCGAGTCGTGCAGGGCGCGGGCCGCCGGATCGTCCGAACCCGCGGTGGGCAGCGGCGGGTGGAACAGCGTCTCGACATCGACGAGTACCGGGTACTCCCCGTCCGCGATCAGGTTCTCGTGGTGCAGGTCGGTGCCGTCCAGCGCGTGCAGCAGGGCCAGCAGCGCGCCCTGGCGCCGGTAGAAGGTCTCGACCTGACGGGCCGCGCGGCAGGGCTGTTCCGCGACGAACTCCACCCAGCCGTACGGGCCCCGGTCCAGCAGGTCGAGCGTACGGAGCCCGGGAGTGCCGGGCAGCGCGTTGAACCACTGGACCAGTTCGTTGAAGTGCCGGTGCGCGGCGAGCGGACGCGGCTTGTAGACCAGCCGGGCACCGTCCCCGAACCGGAGCAGCATCACGGTCCGGCCGCCCCGGTGGCCGTCCCCGGCACCGGGCTCGACCCCCACCAGCCGGCCGTCCCCGGCCCCTTCACCCCGAGCCCCGTGGACGCCCGGCAGCACCGGCCGGTCCGCGGCGAACCGGACCAGCATCTCGGCCAGCGCGGCGGCGGCGTCGAGCGCGGCACGCGCCAGGATCCGGGCCAGTACGGGGTACGTGGTGCAGAGCGCGGCCAGTCCGGACCGGGCGCCGGTCAGCCGCAGGAAGTCGGTGAACCGGTCCTCGGGACCGTCCCCGGCCAGCCGCCCGTCCCGCCGCGCCATGTGCAGCTCCAGGACCAGGGTCCGGGCGGCGAGCCGCGCGAGCCGCCGGGACAGGTGGCGCTCGAAGTCGTCGCGCACGGCGTCCAGATCGACGAACCGGCTCAGCCGCCGCGGCAGACCGTCCTGCATCCGCCGCGCCGCGCAGGCGGTGAACGGGGCGAGGAGGCATTCGAATCCACGCAGCCCCGGCAGCTCCTCCCGGTCGTCGATCACCGCCTGCTCGGGCGCGGCGGAAATCGTGTCCTGGACGAACACCGCCCAGTCCGGAGCGCGTTCGGGCGGCGTTTCACCGGTCAGCGCCGGCCGCCACCACGAACCGTCGGCCCAGGAGGCCCCGTCCGCCGCCGACCGTTCGGCTTCCAGCAGGCCGACCGCATCGGCGGCCGAACCCGCTGCCGCGGCCGGACGTGACGCGGAAGAGACGCCCAGCCGTTCGCCGCCGCCCGCATGAATCTCCGCCATCGCACCTCCTCGGTCCGGCGCCGGCACCACCGGTCCGCCACGCCCCATACTTCCGGCGACGCCTGCCAAGGACATGGGGGCAACGCCCCCATCTTTCTGCCCGTGACCCGAACAGGAACCGGAACGGGCCCCGGGCACGCGCCCGGTCGGAGGCCGGAGCCGGGCCCGAAGCGGTCACGCCCGGACGTACCCGCGAGCGGAGCGCCGCACCGGGCCCACCCGGGCCTACTGCTCCCGCGGCGGCGCCGTGGACCCCCGCACCATCAGCTCCGCCGCGATCGTCGCGATGCCCCCGGGCGGCGGCGCCTCCTTGCCCATCGCGAGGCGGCCCGCCCGCGCGCCCGCCTCGAAGAGCGGCAGCCGTACGGTCGTCAGCGCCGGGACCGCGTCCACCGAGAACGGCAGGTCGTCGAAGCCCGCCACCGAGATGTCCTCGGGGATGAGCAGCCCGCGGTCCCGGATCGCCGCGCTCGCGCCCAGCGCCACCGTGTCGTTGGCGGCGACGACCGCAGTCACCTGCGGTTCCCGGCGCAGGAGTTCGAGCGTGGCGTCGTAGCCGGAGCGGCGGTCGTAGGGGCCGTGGACGGTGAGGCGCTCCTCGTCGCCGACGAGCCCCGCCGCCCGCATCGCGTCGCGGTGGCCCTCCAGCCGGTGGCGGGTCGTCGTCCGCTCCAGCGGGCCCGCGACATAGCCGATCCGCCGGTGGCCGAGCGAGAGCAGATGCTCGGTGAGGCGGCGCCCGCCGCCCCGGTTGTCGAAGGCGAGCGCGGCCACGACCGCCTCGCCGTCCGGCAGCGGGGGCCGCCCGCACAGCACCACCCGGGTGCCCGCGTCCGCGAGCCTGGCCAGCTTGGCGGAGACCGCGGCCTGGTGCGCCGGGTCCTCCACGGCGCCGCCGGTCAGCACGACGGCCGCGGCGCGCTGGCGCTGGAGCAGCGTGAGGTAGGTGAGTTCGCGCTCGGGGGAGCCGCCGGTGTTGCAGACGACCGCGAGCTTCTCGCCGCCCGCCCGGCCGGAGCCGTCCCCGGGCCCGCCGATCTCGGTCTGTGCCGCCCCCGCCATGATCCCGAAGAACGGGTCCGCGATGTCGTTGACCAGGATGCCGACCAGGTCGGACGTGGCCGCCGCGAGCGAACTCGCCGGCCCGTTGAGTACGTAGTCCAGCTCGTCCACCGCACGCAGGACCCGTTCGCGGGTGGACGCGGCCACCGGGTAGTTGCCGTTCAGTACGCGGGAGACGGTGGCCGGCGACACCCGGGCGCGAGCCGCCACATCCGCCAGGGTGACTGTCATCGCTTTCCTCCGAGGGTTTTGGGCCGGGCCCTCTTGTCCGGGCCGCTGTCGGCAGGCTAGCGTCATCCCGGATAGAAAGCGCTTGCTACGGTGTATGGAGGAAGTTTCGTGACACGCAGGACAGTGCGCATCGCCATGAACGGCGTCACGGGTCGCATGGGATACCGGCAGCACCTGGTGCGCTCGATCCTCGCGATCCGCGAGCAGGGCGGCCTCGACCTCGGCGACGGCGACGTGCTGTGGCCCGAGCCGGTGCTGGTCGGCCGCCGCGCCCACGCGCTGGAGGAGCTCGCCGCCCAGCACGGCCTGACCGAGTGGTCGACCGACCTCGACGCGGTCCTGGCGGACGACACCATCGACATCTACTTCGACGCCCAGGTCACCTCGGCCCGCGTGGACGCGATCAAGAAGGCGATCGCCGCGGGCAAGCACATCTACACCGAGAAGCCCACCGCCACGGATGTCGAGGGCGCCCTGGAGCTGGCCCGGCTGGCCGGTGAGGCCGGGATCAAGCACGGCGTCGTCCAGGACAAGATCTTCCTGCCGGGCCTGCTGAAGCTGAAGCGCCTCATCGACGGCGGCTTCTTCGGCGAGATCCTCTCCGTGCGCGGCGAGTTCGGCTACTGGGTCTTCGAGGGCGAGTGGCAGGAGGCCCAGCGCCCGTCCTGGAACTACCGCGCGGAGGACGGCGGCGGCATCGTCGTCGACATGTTCCCGCACTGGGAGTACGTGCTCCACGAGCTGTTCGGCCGGGTCTCCACCGTCCAGGCACACGTCCAGACGCACATCCCGCAGCGCCGGGACGAGCAGGGCAAGCCGTACGCCGCGACCGCCGACGACGCCGCGTACGGCATCTTCCAGCTGGCGAGCGGCGCGGTCGCGCAGATCAACTCCTCCTGGACGGTCCGCGTCAACCGCGACGAGCTCGTCGAGTTCCAGGTCGACGGAACGCACGGCTCCGCCGTCGCCGGCCTGCGCAACTGCCGCGTCCAGCACCGCTCGGCCACCCCCAAGCCGGTCTGGAACCCCGACCTCCCGGTCACCGAGTCCTTCCGCGACCAGTGGCAGGAAGTCCCCGACAACGCGGTCTTCGACAACGGCTTCAAGGCCCAGTGGGAGCTCTTCCTGCGCCACATCGTGCTCGACGAGCCGTACACCTGGGACCTGATGGCCGGTGCCCGCGGCGTGCAGCTTGCCGAGCTGGGCCTGAAGTCCCACGCCGAGGGCCGCCGTCTCGACGTACCGGAGCTGTCGCTGTGACGAGCCACCCCACGTACGGCGCATCGGAGCTGATCTGAGTGACCATCCACCTCCCGCAGGGTCCGTACGAACCCCGCACCACCCCGCTCGACCTGGCCCCCGGTGGCGGCCCGCTCGCCTCGCGCACGGTCTTCTCCGCCGCCCATGTCGTCGCCGACCCGTATGCCGACATCAGCCCCGACTCGCCGGCCGCCGTCGACTGGGACGCCACCCTCGCCTTCCGCCGCCACCTCTGGTCGCACGGCCTCGGCGTCGCCGAGGCGATGGACACCGCCCAGCGCGGCATGGGCCTGGACTGGGCCGGCGCGGCCGAACTGATCCGCCGCTCCGCCGCCGAGGCCAGGGCGGTCGGCGGCCGCATCACCTGCGGCGTCGGCACCGACCAGCTCACCGGCCCCGCCACCCTCGCCGAGGTGCGGTCCGCGTACGAGGAGCAGCTCGCGCTCGTCGAGGAGAGCGGCGCCCAGGCCATCCTGATGGCCTCCCGCGCGCTCGCCGCGGCGGCGCGGGGGCCCGAGGACTACCTGGAGACGTACGCACACCTGCTGCGCCAGGCTTCGGAACCGGTCGTCCTGCACTGGCTGGGCCCGATGTTCGACCCCGCGCTGGACGGCTACTGGGGCTCCTCGGACCTCGACACCGCCACCGACACGTTCCTGAAGGTCATCGCGGAACACCCGGACAAGGTCGACGGCATCAAGATCTCCCTCCTCGACGCGGAGCGCGAGATCGACGTCCGCCGCCGTCTCCCGGGCGGAGTCCGCTGCTACACCGGCGACGACTTCAACTACCCCGAGCTGATCGCGGGCGACGACCGGGGCTTCAGCCACGCCCTGCTCGGCATCTTCGACCCGCTGGGCCCGCTGGCCGCACACGCGGTACGGGTTCTCGACACGGGTGACACCCAGGGCTTCCGCGATCTGCTCGACCCCACGGTCGAGCTGTCCCGGCACCTCTTCCAGGCGCCCACCCGTTTCTACAAGACGGGTGTGGTCTTCCTCGCCTGGCTGGCCGGCCACCAGGACCACTTCACCATGGTCGGCGGCCTGCAGTCCGCCCGCTCGCTGCCGCACCTGGCGAAGGCGTACGAACTCGCGGACCGGCTGGGCCTGTTCCCCGACCCGGAGCTGGCCGAATCCCGGATGCGCGCCCTGCTCGCGGTCAACGGAGGCACCCGATGAGCGACGGCCGTCTCTCCATCAACCAGGAGACCATCAAGCAGTGGTCGCTGCCCGAACTGGCCGAGGGCTGCGTCAAGGCGGGCATCGACAAGGTCGGCCTGTGGCGGGCCCCCGTCCAGTCGTACGGCATCGAGCGCACCGCCCGACTCCTGTCCGACTCCGGCCTGTCCGTCACCAGCCTCTGCCGAGGCGGCTTCTTCACCGCCCTGGACCCGGCGGAACGGGCCCGCGCCCTGGACGACAACCGCGCCGCGATCGACGAGGCGGCGGCCCTGTCCACCGACACCCTGGTCCTGGTCTCCGGCGGCCTCCCCGAGGGCAGCAAGGACCTGCACGGCGCCCGTGAGCGCATCGCGGACGCCCTGGGCCAACTGGCCCCGTACGCGGCCGAACGCGGCGTACGCCTGGCCATCGAACCGCTGCACCCGATGTTCGCCTCGGACCGCTGCGTCGTCTCCACGCTCTCCCAGGCCCTGGACATCGCGGAGCGCTTCCCCGCCGAACAGGTGGGCGTGGTCGTCGACACGTACCACATCTGGTGGGACGACCAGGCGCCCGCGCAGATCGCCCGCGCGGGCGCGGGCGGCCGCATCCACTCCTTCCAGCTGGCCGACTGGATCACTCCGCTCCCGGCCGGTGTCCTGGTGGGCCGCGGCCAACTCGGCGACGGGGCGGTCGACTTCCGCGCGTTCCGCTCCCTGGTCGAGGCCACCGGCTTCGACGGCCCGATCGAGGTGGAGATCTTCAACGAGGCCCTCTGGGCCCGCGACGGCGCCGAAGTCCTCACGGAGGTGGCGTCCCGGTACGCCGAACACGCCTGCTGACAAGGCGCTTTGCCGGCAAGGCAAAGAGATCGTCAAGCCGTACAACCGTACGGCACCTTGCCGGGTCGTATCTGGCGTCGGGCGCTTCCGGGGAGGGATCCGGGGGGATCGGGAAGCCCCGACGGAGGGGGAAAGCGAGGGGGGTCCGGTCTTCTGACCGGGCCCCGTTTCGCCTTCTGCTGCCGGGGCGCTTTCCGGCACGTTTTCCGGCGCGGGGCCGTTTACGCGTGTCCCGGGTCCGCCCTGTCCCGGATCGAGCGGGGCCGGTCGACGGGTATCGCGTAGCGGATGCGGGCGTTCGTCGTCGCCGCTGTGGCGGTAGTTCGAGGACCGGATCGCCTGGCGTGCGGATGCGCCCGAGGCGAGGTCACAGTGGATTCCCGGGCAGTTGGCCGTCCACCAGTGCGTGCCCCGGAGCGGTGCGCAGCGACGTGCTCTCGCGGCCGTTTCGTTTGCCGACCACCAAGCCGGCGGCGCGCAGGAGCGTGCAGCCGGTCCGTGAAAAGGGAGGCGCGTACGGGCATGTGGACGGTGCCGGTTGCGGCCACGCGCGGAGGGCCGCTACGAGACGACGGCCTCGTAGCGGCCCTTGAGCCTGTCGTGCCCGGCGTAGGTCACGGCCCCGTGCCGCCGCCGGACACCCGCCCGGACATCGGCCCGTGGACCTGCCCGGATCTAGGCGGTCACTGTGTGCGGTAGGCGTCGATGACGGTCTGGGTGAGGGTGTTCCCGCCGGTGTCGGTCAGCTCCGCGCGCAGGGAGACGCCGGTGCCCGCCTTCGGATTGGAGATCGTGACCGCGTCGCGGTCGACGGGGGCCCGGGTCCATGAGACGCCGCCGTCGGTGGACACCGAGACCTTCAACGAGCGCGTGTGTCCGTTCGCGGCGGCACCCTGCACGGTGACCGGGACACGCAATGCCGTGTTCGCCGCCGCGGTGCCGGTCGGGCTGAGCTCGGGCGAGAAGCGGACGACGCTCACCGGCGTCGGGGTCGGACCGGTCGTCGTGCCCGAGTCGAAGGTCCACGACGCGGTCACGCGGGTGGCGGTGCCGGCCGCACCCTTGCGGTTCACGGTGCTGGTCATGCGGTACGCGGCCGGCGCCGACGGCACGGTGAACTCGGCTCGTCCGGGGGTGCCGGACTGGGTACCGACGAGCACGCCGTTGCGGTGCAGCGTGGTCGAGGCCGTGTCGAAGGCTGGTGACGACGGTACGTGGCCGTCGCCGTCGGCGAGCATCGGGACATTGGCCGTGATCTTGTCGCCGTCGCGTTCGACGCCGGGGCGGTCGGTGAGGTCGGGGCCGAAGACGGCGTTGTCGAAGGTGTGCGTGGTCGTGGTTCCGGCGCGCACCGCGATGCGGTTGGCGAAGTAGCGGGTCGGCGCCGCGCCGGGACCACTGGCGGGCGCGTAGCTGACGTCCCAGGTGCCGCGCTGGGGTGTGACGAGGAAGGTTGCGGTGCCGGGGGTCGCCAGGGTCTCGGCGACGCCGACGGTCGGTCCGGCTGTCGGTTGCAGGTCGAAGGACGCGGTCCCTGTGGTGCCCGGCCGGGCCGCGCCGCGGATCCGCAGGGTGGCCAGTTCCTGAGCGGAGTACTGCCGGGTGAGCCCGGTCAGGGCGCGGGTGCCTGTGAAGGTCTGGCCGAGCGCGTAGCCGGCGGTCTCGGCCCTCCAGTACGCGTCGAACCACTGCTTCACCGACCCGGCTTCGGCGTCGGGGCCCAGGTGGGCGACGCGCAGGGTCGGCGTGGAGTTGATGATGTTGGCCATGCGGGTGGTGCCGTCGTGAGTGACCTCGACGATCATCGCGCTGCGCTGGAAGTCCGCGGAGCGGTCGGGCGGCCGTACGTCCACGGGGGCGGTGGTCCGCGCGTCGACGGTGATGGTCGTGTCGCGGTCCAGGTCGAGGCGCGGCTGGACGATCCAGTCCGTGCCGTCCGCCTTGTCGCCGCCGGTCAGCGAACTGTCCAGGAGGTAACGGCCCTTGGGCAGGCGCACGGTGGTCGTGCCGGAGGCGTCGTAGGGATGGACGGCCTGGTCGGCACCCGGGCCGGAGATCCCGGTGACGTTGGTCTCGTAGTTCCCGGTCTTGTGGCCCGTGCGGTCGAGGTGAGTGATCGTGAGGGCGTACGTCGCCGGCTCCGCGGCGATGGCGGCGGTGTCCCATACGGGCGTCGCGCTGCCGACCAGGGCGACGGCGAGAGCCATGGTCCGCAGGACGCTCCGGCGGGGTACGGAAGAATTGGTCATGACCTGCACTGCGCTGCCGGGTGCCGGAGTTCCCGTGAGCCGCGTCACACTCGGTACGAGGTCATGCCCCCGGTCGGCGCGTGTGGCGCACGTCACGGGAACCCGCGCGGCGGACGTGGCAGGGCAGAGTGTGGAATCACTCATGAGGAATCGCTTCCGCCGCGGGGACCGCGGCGCCTTGGGAGAGCTGTACGACGAGCACGCCCAGGTGCTGTACCGCTATGCCCTTCGCGTGACCGGGGACTGGGCGGAGGCCGAGGACGTCGTCTCGGCGACCTTTCTGGAGGCATGGCGCAGCCGGGAGAAGCTGCGCCCCGAGGGGGACGGTCTGCGCCCGTGGCTGCTGGGCATCGCCACCAACATCATGCGCCGCAACGCACGCGCACGCCGACGCCGTGAGATCGCGCTCGCCCGCGTCCCGGAACGCGGCTCCGTACCGGACTTCGTCGACGATCTCGTCACGCATCTCGCGGATTCCGAGCAACTGCGTGCCGCGCACGCCGCACTCGCCCGACTGCGACGCCGCGACCGGGAGGTCTTCACCCTCGTGGTGTGGGAGGGCCTGGAGTACGCGGCCGCTGCCGAGGCGCTCGGCGTTCCGGTAGGCACCGTGCGGTCGCGTCTGTCCCGCGCCCGTACCCGACTGCGCGAGCTCGCCGACGCCGAGGCCCGCGCCGCACGCTCGCAGAACGCGCACGGCTCACAGGACGCGCAAGGCGCATACGGCGCGCAAGGCGCATACGGCGCGCGAGGCATGCGCAGCGCGCAGGCCCCACAGGCCGAACAGAACACGCAGGCCACGCAGTTCACGCAGGCCACGCAGTTCACGCAGGCCACACAGTTCACCCAGGCCGAAGCCGAACGGCCGACCGAGGCGGGGAGCAGGAAGCTCTCCGCCAACACCGACACGTCACTACCGGGCCGCCTTTCCGCAGCCCGGCCGTTGATCCAGGAGAACCACGGATGAACATCACCTCGCGGCGCCGCACACACCACCGGTCCGAGGACGCCGAGCGCCTCGAACTCGCCGGTCTGCTGCCCCCGCCCCCGGTCCCCGGCCTGGACCCCGACCGCGAACTGCTGCTGAAGGAGGCACTGCTGCGCAAGGCCACCGCCGCCGAGCAGCCCGGCGGCCGCGGCAGCCGGGTCCCCCGCCCGCGCCGGCGTCTGGTCAGGGTCATGGTGCCGGCCGTCGCCTGTGCCCTGACCGTCGGCGGCGTCGTGGCGGTGAACCTCCCGGACACCTCAGGACGTGACACCGGCGCTGTCGCGGACGGCCGCACCCGGAACGTGCCCGAAGCGGTACAGCTCCTCGACCGCATCGCGCTGGCCGCCGGCGACAGGAAGCAACCGTCGGTCCGCGCCGACCAGTTCGTGTACATCGAGAGCAGGGTCGCCTACGCCGGGCAGAGCGCCGGGGGAGGCCCCGTGACCATGCCGCCCGCGCACACCCGGCAGGTCTGGCTGGCCGCCGACGGCAGTCGCCCCGGCCTGCTGCGCGAGGAGGGCGAGCCCGACTCCCTGCTCGGCGTCGACGGGCCGGTCGGCCACCTCGACGGCCCGGGGGCGACGCCCCGGCCGGGCACCTTGGGCGAGGGCCCGTCGATCGACAACCCGACCCACGAGTACGTCGCGTCGCTGCCCACCGACCCGGACGCGCTGCTGAAACTGATCCGGGACGAGACCCGCGGCGAAGGCCGGGGCGCGGACCAGCGGGCATTCACCGCGATCGGCGACCTGCTGGCCGAGACCTGGGCGCCGCCGAAGGTCGGCGCCGCGCTCTACAAGGCTGCCGCGAAGATCCCCGGGGTCACGGTGGTCCGTGCGGCCACGGACGCCTCGGGACGCGAGGGCGTCGCCGTCGCCCGTACGGCACACGGGCAGCAGACGCAGTGGGTCTTCGACCGGACCACGTACGCGTTCCTCGGCGAGCGCACGGTCCTCACCGAAGCCGGTGACGCCGGCCCGGCCGGAACCGTTGTCGGCACCTCGGCGGTCCTCACCAGGGCCGCGGTCGACCGGGCGGGCGACAAGCCCGTGCCGACGACGGCGTAGCGCGGCGGCTCCGGCACCTCCACCCCGTGAACGAGGCGCCTTCGAGGCCGGGAACCGCGTTGTCGGTGGGAAACGGTAGCGTCGGAACATGTCCAACATGGCCGTCCTCGAAGGGGTCCTGGAGCGGATCACCTACGCCAACGAGGAGAACGGATACACGGTCGCCCGCGTCGACACGGGCCGGGGTGCCGGTGATCTGCTGACCGTCGTCGGGTCGCTGCTCGGCGCCCAGGTCGGGGAGTCCCTGCGGATGGAGGGACGCTGGGGTTCGCACTCCCAGTACGGCAAGCAGTTCACGGTGGAGAACTACACGACCGTGCTGCCCGCCACGATCCAGGGCATCCGCCGCTATCTCGGCTCCGGTCTGATCAAGGGCATCGGCCCGGTCATGGCCGACCGGATCACCACGCACTTCGGCGTCGACACCCTCGACATCATCGAGCAGGAGCCGAAGCGCCTGGTCGAGGTCCCCGGCCTCGGCCCCAAGCGCACGAAGATGATCGCGGCTGCCTGGGAGGAGCAGAAGGCGATCAAGGAGGTGATGGTCTTCCTCCAGGGCGTCGGCGTCTCCACCTCCATCGCCGTCCGTATCTACAAGAAGTACGAGGACGCCTCGATCTCCGTCGTGAAGAACCAGCCCTACCGGCTGGCCGCCGACGTCTGGGGCATCGGCTTCCTCACCGCCGACAAGATCGCCCAGGCCGTCGGCATCCCGCACGACAGCCCGGAAAGGGTCAAGGCCGGGCTCCAGTACGCGCTGTCGCAGTCCACCGACCAGGGGCACTGCTTCCTCCCCGAGGAGCGGCTGATCGCGGACGGGGTGAAGCTGCTCCAGGTCGACACCGGACTGGTCATCGAGTGCCTCGCCGAACTGGCCGAGGACCCGGAGGGTGTCGTACGGGAGAAGGTGCCGTCGCCCGAGGGCGGCGAGCTCATCACCGCCGTCTACCTGGTGCCCTTCCACCGCGCCGAGATCGCCCTCGCCGCCCAGGTACAGCGGCTGCTGCGGACGCCCGAGGAGCGGATGCCGGCCTTCGCGGACGTGGACTGGGACAAGGCGCTGGCCTGGCTCGGCACGCGTACGGGGGCGAATCTGGCCCCCGAGCAGGAGGCGGCGGTCCGGCTCGCGCTCAGCCGCAAGGTCGCGGTGCTGACCGGTGGACCCGGCTGCGGGAAGTCGTTCACCGTCCGGTCGATCGTGGAGCTGGCGCGGGCCAAGAAGGCCAAGGTGGTGCTGGCCGCGCCGACCGGGCGGGCGGCCAAGCGGCTCTCCGAGCTGACCGGGGCCGAGGCGTCCACCGTGCACCGGCTGCTCGAACTGAAACCGGGCGGCGACGCCGCCTACGACCGGGACCGTCCGCTGGACGCCGATCTGGTCGTCGTCGACGAGGCGTCGATGCTCGATCTGCTGCTCGCCAACAAGCTGCTGAAGGCGGTGGCACCCGGTGCCCATCTGCTGCTCGTCGGGGACGTCGACCAGCTGCCTTCGGTCGGCGCGGGGGAGGTGCTGCGCGATCTGCTCGCCGACGGCAGCCCCGTCCCCGCGGTCCGGTTGACCACGGTCTTCCGCCAGGCCCAGCAGTCCGGCGTCGTCACCAACGCCCACCGGATCAACTCCGGGATCCCGCCCCTCACCCAGGGCCTCAAGGACTTCTTCCTCTTCGTGGCGGACGAGACGGAGGACGCCGCCGTGCTCGCGGTGGATGTCGCGGCCCGCCGCATTCCGGCCAAGTTCGGCCTCGACGCGCGGCGCGACGTACAGGTCCTCGCCCCGATGCACCGGGGCCCGGCCGGCGCGGGCACGCTCAACGGACTCCTCCAGCAGGCCATCACCCCGGGCCGCCCGGACCTCCCCGAGAAGCGGTTCGGCGGCCGGGTCTTCCGGGTCGGCGACAAGGTCACCCAGATCCGCAACAACTACGACAAGGGGGAGAACGGCGTCTTCAACGGCACGGTCGGCGTCGTCACCGCCCTTGACCTGGACGAACAGAAGCTGACGGTGCTCACCGACGAGGACGAGGAGATCGGTTACGACTTCGACGAACTGGACGAGCTGGCCCACGCGTACGCCATGACGATCCACCGCTCCCAGGGCAGCGAGTACCCGGCCGTCGTCATCCCCGTCACCAAGAGCGCCTGGATGATGCTCCAGCGGAACCTGCTGTACACCGCCGTGACCAGGGCCAAGAAGCTCGTCGTGCTGGTCGGTTCACGGCAGGCGATCGGCCAGGCGGTCCGCACGGTTTCCGCAGGCAGACGCTGTACGGCGCTGGATTACCGGCTGTCAGGGGGCTCGGGCGGAGGATCGGCGGAAAAATGATCGATCAAATCGGTGGGAAACATCACGCAGCCCTTCCGGAACCGGAACCGAGGGGGCAGGATGAGTAGGCTCGCGGCACTCAGTGCCGCGAGTAGGTCCAATGGACGACCTCGAGTGCACTCTCCTGAGCCAAATGGGGGAGGGTGGAGACAGTCAGGGAACCTCGAAGAAGAGGCACTACGTCGGTGAGGGATGACGTGAGCGACAACTCTGTAGTACTGCGGTACGGCGACGGCGAGTACACCTACCCGGTGATCGACAGCACCGTCGGCGACAAGGGCTTCGACATCGGGAAGCTCCGGGCCAATACCGGTCTGGTGACGCTGGACAGCGGATACGGCAACACCGCAGCCTATAAATCCGCCATCACCTACCTCGACGGTGAGCAGGGCATTCTCCGCTACCGCGGCTACCCCATCGAGCAGCTCGCCGAGCGCTCGACGTTCCTGGAGGTCGCGTACACGCTCATCAACGGTGAGCTTCCCAAGATCGACGAGCTGTCGACCTTCAAGAACGAGATCACCCAGCACACGCTGCTGCACGAAGACGTCAAGCGTTTCTTCGACGGCTTCCCGCGCGACGCCCATCCGATGGCCATGCTGTCCTCGGTCGTCAGCGCGCTGTCCACGTTCTACCAGGACAGCCACAACCCGTTCGACGAGGAGCAGCGCCACCTCTCGACGATCCGGCTGCTCGCCAAGCTGCCGACGATCGCGGCGTACGCGTACAAGAAGTCGATCGGCCACCCGTTCGTCTACCCGCGCAACGACCTCGGGTACGTCGAGAACTTCCTGCGCATGACCTTCTCGGTCCCCGCCCAGGAGTACGACCTGGACCCGGTCGTCGTCTCCGCGCTCGACAAGCTGCTCATCCTGCACGCGGACCACGAGCAGAACTGTTCGACCTCCACCGTGCGTCTGGTCGGCTCCTCGCAGGCGAACATGTTCGCCTCGATCTCCGCCGGTATCTCGGCGCTCTGGGGCCCGCTGCACGGCGGCGCCAACCAGTCGGTGCTGGAGATGCTCGAAGGCATCCAGGCCAACGGCGGCGATGTCGACTCCTTCATCCGCAAGGTGAAGAACAAGGAGGACGGCGTCCGGCTGATGGGCTTCGGCCACCGCGTCTACAAGTCCTTCGACCCGCGTGCCAAGATCATCAAGGCCGCGGCCCACGACGTGCTGTCCGCGCTCGGCAAGTCCGACGAGCTGCTCGACATCGCGCTGAAGCTGGAGGAGCACGCGCTCTCCGACGAGTACTTCGTCTCGCGCAACCTCTACCCGAACGTGGACTTCTACACGGGTCTGATCTACCGGGCCATGGGCTTCCCGACCGAGATGTTCACCGTGCTCTTCGCGATCGGCCGCCTCCCCGGCTGGATCGCCCAGTGGCACGAGATGATCAAGGAGCCGGGCTCCCGCATCGGCCGCCCGCGCCAGATCTACACCGGCGAGGTCCTGCGCGACTTCGTCCCGGTCGAGGGCCGCTGAACCTCGTAACACCCCCCGCACGACCCCCGGCCGCCGAGGCCGGTCGACTTCGCCCCGCGTACCGCGCTTTCGCACAGAGCGCGGTGTCCGGGGCGATTTGCTGCCCGGCGCGGTGGCGAGGGCGTGTGTCTGCCGGCAGGGCGGGTGTCCGCGGACAGAGAGAAGCGCCCCGCCATCGATCCCCCCACGGGCCGACAGCGAGGCGCTTCCCGTGTCCCGGAGCGGATTCCCCCCACGGGATCCGGCCGGGCGTCTGTGGGAGCCGAAGCTCCTGCGTTCCTCGGCTACTGCGCTCTGCGTTGTGCGTTCTTCACTTGTACTTCTCTGCGATCTGCCGGGGTACGTACGCACGGGAGGGCCGCTCAAAGCTCCCCGGTGCACGTGCCCCGGCCAACGCTTGCCCGGAGCGTCCCCCAAGACGCTCCGACGGACGTCCCCCAAGACATCCTTGGCATCGCACTCTTAGACTCACGAACCCGCCGGATGGTTACCCTGAAATCCATGTGATCTGGATCTCTTTGTGGAAATTACGTGAAGGCGCGCAACCGCAGGCTGTTCGTCACGACGAAGACCGATGAGAACGCCATCGCCGCTCCCGCAATCATAGGGTTGAGCAGGCCAAATGCCGCAAGGGGCAGGGCGGCTACGTTATAACCGAATGCCCAGCACAGGTTGCCCCTGATGGTGGTCAGGGTGCGCCGGGAGAGCCGGATCGCATCGGCGGCCACCTTGAGATCTCCACGAACCAGGGTGAGGTCACCGGCCTCGATCGCGGCGTCCGTGCCGGTCCCCATCGCCAGGCCGAGGTCCGCGGTGGCGAGGGCGGCCGCGTCGTTGACGCCGTCACCGACCATGGCGACGGAGCGCCCATCGGCCCGGAGCCGCTCGATGACGTGCGCCTTCTCCTCGGGCAGCACCTCGGCGTGGACCTCGTCGATCCCGACGGCACGGGCCACGGCGTCGGCCACGGCACGGTTGTCACCGGTCAGCAGAACGGGGTGGAGGCCAAGGGCGCGGAGCTCGGCGACGGCCCCCGCGCTGGACTCCTTGATCTTGTCGGCCACCGCGAGGACGCCGCGCGCCTGCCCGTCCCAGGCCACCATGATCGCGGTCCGGCCCTTGGCCGCCGCGTCGGCGACGGCGCCGGACAGGGCGTCGGGGACGGCGATGCCCGCGTCGGCGAGCAGTTGCGGACGGCCGACGAGGACGGCGTGTCCCTCGACGGTGCCCTGGACGCCGAGGCCGGCGATGTTGGTGAAGTCCTCGGGGGTGGGCAGGGGTGCGCCGGTGCGTTCGGTGGCTCCGGCGGCGACGGCCTGGGCGATGGGGTGTTCGGAGGAGTGTTCGAGTGCGCCGGCGAGGCGCAGTACGTCGTTCTCGGTGGTGTTGTCGGCGGTGTGGACGTCGAGCAGGGTCATGCGGCCGGTGGTGACGGTGCCGGTCTTGTCGAGGACGATGGTGTCGACGCGGCGGGTGGTCTCCAGGACTTCGGGGCCCTTGATCAGGATGCCGAGCTGGGCGCCGCGGCCGGTGCCGACCATGAGGGCGGTGGGGGTGGCGAGGCCCAGGGCGCAGGGGCAGGCGATGATCAGTACGGCCACGGCGGCGGTGAACGCGGCGGTCACGTCGTCCGTGACGAGCAGCCACCCGACCAGGGTGACGAGCGCGATCAGCAGCACCACGGGTACGAAGACCGCGGAGATCCGGTCGGCCAGGCGCTGGACCTCGGCCTTGCCGCTCTGGGCGTCCTCGACGAGCTTCGCCATCCGGGCCAGCTGGGTGTCGGCGCCGATCCGGGTGGCCTCGACGACGAGCCGGCCGGAGGTGTTCACGGTGGCCCCGGTGACGGGGTCGCCGACGCCGACCTCCACGGGCACGGACTCACCGGTCAGCATCGAGGCGTCCACGGCCGAGGCGCCGTCGACGACGGTGCCGTCGGTGGCGATCTTCTCGCCGGGGCGGACGACGAAGCGGTCGCCGACGGTGAGCCGGGCGACGGGGACACGTACCTCCGTACCGTCCCGGAGGACGGAGACGTCCTTCGCGCCCAGGTGCATCAGCGCGCGCAGGGCGGAGCCGGCCTTCCGCTTGGACCTCGCCTCCAGATAGCGGCCCAGCAGGATGAAGGTGACGACCCCGGCCGCGACCTCCAGATAGATGGTGGACGAGGCACCGGCGCGCGAGACGGTGAAGTCGAAGCCGTGTCGCATCCCGGTCATGCCCGCGTCGCCGAGGAAGAGCGCCCACAGGGACCAGCCGAAGGCGGCGAGCGTGCCGATCGAGACCAGGGTGTCCATGGTGGCCGCGCCGTGCCGGAGGTTGGTCCAGGTCGCGCGGTGGAAGGGCAGTCCGCCCCAGACGACGACGGGGGCGGCGAGGGTGAGCGAGAGCCACTGCCAGTTGTCGAACTGGAGGGCCGGGACCATCGCGAGCAGGACGACGGGGGTGGCGAGGACGGCCGAGACGATCAGACGCTGCCGCAGCGAGGCGAGAGCCCGCTCGGCGCTCCGCTCACCGGCGTCGCCGACCTCGGCGTCGGCCTGGGTTCCGGCGTCGGCTTCGATGTCGGTCCCGGCGGTCCCGGCCTCGACCCCGGCCTCGACCCCTGCCCCAGCCCCGGCTTCGGGGCGTGCTCGGGCGGTGGCGGTGGCCGGTGTGCCGGTGCGGGCCCCGGTCGTGGCCGGTAGCGGGGCGGGTGCGGGTGCGGGCGGTTCGGGGCGGCGTACCGGCTGCGCCGTATAGCCGGTCCTCTCGACCGTGGCGATCAGATCCGCGAGGCCGGTCCCCGGGCCGAAGGCGACCTTGGCCTTCTCCGTCGCGTAATTGACGGTGGCGGTGACGCCGTCCATCCGGTTGAGCTTCTTCTCGACGCGGGCCGCGCAGGAGGCGCAGGTCATCCCGCCGATCGTGAGTTCAGCGGTCGAGCCCTCCGCCGTCCGGGCCTCGACCTCTGTTGCGCTGTGCATGTCCGAACTCCTGAAATGCCGACCGGGCCGTTCCCTACCAGTATCTGCTGGTCGGTCCGGCCCGGTGGCAAAGGGGGTGATGCGGGTGCATCCGGCGTATCGGGAGTGCCCCGACGGTGTTCAGGCCCGGCCGACGAGCTCGTAGCCCGCCTCGTCGACCGCGGCGCGCACGGCTTCGTCGGCCAGCGGGGCCGCGGAGACGACGGTCACCTGGCCGGTGGAGGCCACCGCCTTCACCGAGGTGACACCCTCGATGCCGGAGATCTCCTCGGAGACGGCACCCTCGCAGTGCCCACAGGTCATGCCGGACACCTGGTAGACGGTGGTCACCTCGCCCGCCTGCGCACCGGCGTCCGCGCCGTCGTGGCAGGAGCCACTGGGCGAGCAGCAGGAGCCGGTGGCCTGGGGGAGCTGGGTCTCGGCGGTCATGGTGTTCTCCTCTTCGACAAGCACAAAGGGTTGTGGGTCAGGTGAGCCCGGTGAGCCCGGTGCGCCCGGTGCGCCCGGTGCGCCCCCGACACACTCACACTATACCCCTAGGGGGTATGAATGCGAGTGCCCTGCCGCCCGTTCGTTCCGGCGATCCGCGTACCGCGTGCCAGGGACCGCAGCCAGGTCGGCGCGACGAGCGTGATCACGACCGGGCCGCCGACCGAGAAGAGGGTGAACAGATGCTGCTGCTCGTCGGTGGGGGCCGGGATGTATCCCTGTGCGAAGGGCGCACGGCTCAGGCCCGTGTCGGTGACGACCGCGGTCAGCAGTCAGAGGGTGAGGCCGCCCCACAGGCACCGCTTCCAGAGTCCCGGGCGTGGCTGCGGGGGAGCCGGCTGGTCCTGGGGGCGCGGCGGGGCGGACTGCGGCCGCCGGGCGGAAGGGGTGGCGGGTGACGGGCCGCCGGGGTCGCTGTACCGGCTCACGCGGACCCCCGATATCTCGCGTATATCTCCTAATTTGTCCGCACTTTATGGTGTGGTGGGCTCTACGGCATTCGAGGGAGGGGCGGGCGCCCCGTACGGCGGCGGGTGGGGTGCTCGCCGCCGTACGGGGCGCCCGGATGTCAGTCCCCGCGCCCCCGGTTGCCGGGTCTTGAGGCGACCCAGGTGCGGATGGTGTCCGCGTACCAGTAGGGCTTGCCGCTCTCCACATGGTCGGGTGACGGGAGGAGCCCGTGTTTCCGGTAGGACCGGACGGTGTCCGGCTGCACCCGGATGTGCGCGGCAATGTCCTTGTAGGACCAGAGCCTTCTGTCCGTCATAAGTGACACCTCTCTGCACCGCAGCGGCGGCCCGGAAGGCCGCCGGGGGAGCTGCGCGCCGCTGACGATCACTCAGCCTGCGCCCGGTGCAACGACATCGGGTGAGCTCCGGGGAGGGGCTGTCGAGCGACTGTGACGGAAGGCCCGCGTAATGGTGACATCCGTGACGAGGGCGTGAACTCCGTGACAGAAGGCATGCATGGTGCGATCAAGGCGCCACGGGGAAGGGGGAGTTGGTTACGGGAAAGGGGAGCGGGGACACGCGGTTCGGTCCCGCGTGCCAGAGGGCCGACCAGGTGGCCGTGGTGACCCGGCCGTCCGGTACGAGCGGAGGGTGGTCCACCTGGAAGCGCTGCACGGCGACCAGCGTCTCGGGCCCGAACCTCCCGTCGACCGCGGACCACGGCAGGTAGTGCCGGTTGGCCAGCAGGCACTGCACCTGGGAGACCTCTTCGCCCTGCTCGCCGAAGGCGGTCGGCCGGTCGCCGTCGTAGAAGGCGCAGACCGGGCTGGAGCCGGGCGGCGGCGCCGGGTTGCCCTCGTCGGCCGAGGCCCCCGGCGCCGAGGCGAGGGCGGTGACCAGGCAGAACGTGGCCAGGGTGGTCGCGGTGAGTGCCGGGGTCGCGGTCGTCCTGCGGGACGGCAGCATCTTTCGGATCATGGTGAGCTGCTCCTTGTGCGGTGGTGTGGCGTACGGCGGTGGGGCGCGACCGGGACCGCGCCCCGACTTCTCACCGAGGACAACACCGCACACCGCCGCTACGTCACTTCTCCGGACCGTTCGGCGTGTCCGGCCGCCGGCCGCGCCGCCCCGCCGCAGGAGCGGAGGAAGTCCCGGGTGCGCCGGGCGATGGGGAAGGGCTTGTCGGGCGGGCACGGGTACATGTCCTGCTCGACGATGGCGAACAGGTCGACGTCCAGCCCGCGGGCGGCGGCCAGCACGGGTTCCAGCGCGGGCACCCCGCCCGGCGGTTCGCACATCACACCGCGCGCCACGGCCGGGCCGAACGGCACCTCGTCCGCGACGACTTGGGCCAGGACCTCCGGGTCGACCTGCTTGAGGTGCAGATAGCCGATCCGTTCGCCGTAGGTCTCGATCAGCTTGACGCTGTCGCCGCCGCAGTAGGCGTAGTGCCCGGTGTCGAGGCAGAGCGACACCAGCTCCGGATCGGTGGCGTCGAGGAAGCGGCCGACGTTCTCCTCGGTGTCGATATGGGTGTCGGCATGCGGATGGACGACGACGCGCAGCCCGAATCGGTCCCGCACCTCGCGCCCCAGCCGCTCCGTCTGGGTGGTGAGGTCGCGCCACTGCTCCGCGGTGAGGCTGCGGTCCTCCAGGACCTCGCCCGTCTTGTCGTCGCGCCAGAACGAGGGGATGACCACCAGATGCCCGGCGCCCATCGCCCGGGTGAGTGCCGCGATGCCGGCGACATGCGCCCAGGTCCGGTCCCAGACGTCCGGTCCATGGTGCAATCCGGTGAAAACGGTCCCGGCCGAGACCGAGAGGCCGCGGCGGCGGGTCTCGTCGGCGAGGCGGACCGGGTCGGTCGGGAGGTAGCCGTACGGGCCGAGCTCGATCCACTCGTAACCCGCCGCGGAGACCTCGTCGAGGAAGCGCTGCCAGGGCACTTGCCGCGGATCGTCGGGGAACCACACCCCCCACGAGTCGGGTGCCGAGCCGATACGGATACGGGCCGGGGTCACTGCGGAGGAGGTCATGCCGTCCAGACTTCCGGCCGGGGAAGCGGGTGTCAATCATTCGTCCGTATGTCCGGACAAAGCATTGACACGGTTCCGGGGGAGGGCTAGACCTGGGGGCAGTCACCCCGGACGCCGGTCGAAGGGATGCTTATGCCTGAGCGGTACGACGTCATCACCATGGGGCGGATCGGTGTGGATCTCTACCCCCTGCAGACCGGTCTGCCACTGGCCCGGGTCGAGACCTTCGGGAAGTTCCTCGGCGGCTCACCCTCCAACGTCGCCGTCGCGGCGGCCCGGCTCGGCCGGCGGACGGCGCTGGTGACACGCACCGGCCGCGACGCCTTCGGGGAGTATCTCCACCACCAGTTGCGGGAGTTCGGGGTGGACGACCGGTGGGTGACGCCCGTCGACGCATATCCGACACCGGTCACCTTCTGCGAGATCTTCCCGCCCGACGACTTCCCCCTCTACTTCTACCGGCAGCCCAAGGCCCCCGACCTGGAGATCCACACCTCGGAACTGGACCTCGAAGCGATCCGGTCCGCCCGGGTCTTCTGGATGACCGGCACCGGGCTGTGCGCCGAACCGAGCCGCACCGCGACCCTCGCCGCACTGCGCGCCCGCGACCGCTCCGGCATCACCGTCTTCGACCTCGACTGGCGCCCGATGTTCTGGAACACCACGGAAGAACCCGCGTCCGGCTCCACCCCCACCGCCCGCTACCGCGAGGCCCTCGCCCTCGCCACCGTCGCCGTCGGCAACCTCGACGAGTGCGAGATCGCGACCGGCGAGCGCGAACCGCACGCCGCCGCCCGCGCCCTGATCGGCGCGGGCATCGAACTCGCCGTCGTCAAACAGGGCCCCGAGGGCGTGCTCGCCGTCCACCGCGACGGCGCGGTGGCCGAAGTGCCGCCGCTGCCCGTCGATGTCGTCAACGGCCTCGGTGCCGGTGACGCCTTCGGCGGGGCGCTCTGCCACGGGCTCCTCGCGGGCTGGGAGACCGGGCGCATCATGCGGTACGCCAACGCCGCGGGGGCCATCGTCGCCTCCCGGCTCGCCTGCTCGTCCGCGATGCCGTTCCCGTACGAGGTCGAAGCGGCCCTGACCGAAGGTGCCGTCACCTCCCGCCACACCGGAGCCACCCCATGACGCCCCCGGCCTCCTCCGTCTCCGAACTCGTCCAGCTGCGCATGCGCCACCCCGAGGCCGTCGCCGAAGCCGCCGCGCGACGCCGCAGACGCCCCCTCGTCGGCGACGGCGGACGGCTGATGATCATCGCGGCGGACCATCCGGCCCGCGGCTCCCTCGCCGTCGGCGACCGCGCACTGGCCATGGCCAACCGCTTCGAGCTGCTGGAACGGCTCCGCCTGGCCCTCTCCCGCCCCGGCGTCGACGGAGTGCTCGCCACCGCCGACATCCTCGACGACCTCTTGCTCCTCGGCGCGCTGGAGAACAAGGTCGTCATCGGCTCGATGAACCGCGGCGGACTCGCGGGCGCGGCCTTCGAACTCGACGACCGGTTCACCGGACACCGCCCCGAAGACCTCGCCCGCCTCCGCTTCGACGCGGGCAAACTGCTGCTCCGTATCGACTACGACGACCCCGGCTCGCTCGACACCATGCATGCCACCGCCCGCGCCATCGACGCCATGGCCGCGCACCGGCTGCCGGTCTTCGTCGAACCGTTCCTCTGCCGTCGCACCGACGGCCACGTCCGCAACGACCTCGGCGCGGAGGCGGTCACCACCTCGATCGCCATCGCGTCCGGGCTGGCCGGGACCTCCGCGTACACCTGGCTCAAGGTCCCCGTCACCGAGGACCCCGACGACATGGCCCGGGTGATGGAGGCGTCGACGCTGCCCGCGGTGCTGCTGGGCGGGGAGGTGGGCGACGACCTGGACGGGGCGTTCGAGAAGTGGCGCACCGCGCTGCGACTGCCCACCGTCCAGGGGCTGGTGGTGGGGCGTTCGCTGCTCTACCCGGCCGACGGAGAGGTGGCCGCGGCCGTCGACACGGCCGTTTCGCTGCTGGAGCCGAGAGGAACGGAACCGAGAGAGAGGGAGCCGGGAACATGACGACGGACGACGGCGGATCGCGGTGCCACCTGAAGGCCGGGAGCGCGGCGAGCGGCTCCTACACGCTCGACATCGACCCGGAGCGGGCCGGCTGGGACCGGTCGAGCCTGCGTGTCCTCGAACTCGCGCCCGGCGGAGTTCACACGCTCGTCACCGGGGAGAGCGAGTGGATCGTGCTGCCGTTGACCGGTGGCTGTACGGTGCACTCCTCAGGTGAGATCTTTGAACTGCTGGGCCGGGAAAGCGTGTTCAGCGGGGTATCCGACTTCGCGTATGTACCGCGTGACGCCCATGCACAGATCGCCTCCGGCGCTGGAGGCCGCTTCGCCCTGGCAGGAGCGAAGTGCGAGCGACGACTCCCCGCTCGCTACGGCCCCGCGCCGGAGGTACCCGTCGAGCTGCGCGGCGCCGGGAACTGCTCCCGGCAGGTCAACAACTTCGCCGCCGCCGACACCTTCGAGTGCGACCGGCTGATCGCCGTCGAGGTCCTCACCCCCGGCGGCAACTGGTCGTCCTACCCACCGCACAAGCACGACGAGCACCGCCCCGGTGCCGAGTCCGTGCTGGAGGAGATCTACTACTTCGAGGTGGAGCACGACGGCCTCGGCTACCACCGGGTGTCGCCGTCCCGGGACGGCGGTACGGACGTCCTCGCCGAGGTCCGCAGCGGCGACGCGGTCCTGATCCCCGACGGCTGGCACGGCCCGTCCATCGCCTCCCCCGGCCGCACCCTCTACTACCTCAATGTGATGGCGGGCCCGGGGGAGCAGCGGGAGTGGCTGATCAGCGACCACCCGGACCACGGCTGGATCCGCGACACCTGGCCCGCGCAGCCGGTGGACCCCAGACTCCCGTTCCACGCGACGGAGGAGCGCTCATGAGTACCCGCAGGCTCACCACCGCACAGGCCCTGGTGTCCTTCCTGTCCCGCCAGTACACCGAGCGCGACGGCCGACGGCAGCGCCTGATCAGCGCCACCTGGGGCATCTTCGGCCATGGCAACGTCGCCGGGGTCGGCCAGGCACTCGTCGAGTCCGGCCGTACGATGCCCTACCTCCAGGGCCGCAACGAACAGGCCATGGTGCACGCCGCCGTCGGCTACGCCCGCCAGTCGGGCCGGCTCTCCGCGCACGCCGTCACCACCTCCATCGGCCCCGGCGCCACCAACCTCGTCACCGGCGCCGCCCTCGCCACCGTCAACCAC
Organism: Streptomyces sp. NPDC006510; assembly: GCF_040611955.1. Lineage (NCBI taxonomy): Bacteria > Bacillati > Actinomycetota > Actinomycetes > Kitasatosporales > Streptomycetaceae > Streptomyces > Streptomyces sp. NPDC006510. The sequence continues at coordinate 43,080 of NZ_JBEXPH010000016.1, forward strand.
CTCCCCGTCCTCCTGCTGCCCGGCGACACCTTCGCGACCCGGCCCGCCGACCCCGTGCTCCAGCAGCTCGAAGTCCCGTCCGCGGGCGACATCTCCGTCAACGACTGCCTGCGCCCCGTCTCCCGCTACTTCGACCGGATCACCCGCCCCGAGGCCCTGGTCCCGGCCGCCCTCCAGGCCATGCGGACCCTGACCGACCCGGCGGAGACCGGTGCCGTGACCCTCGCGCTGCCGCAGGACGTGCAGGCCCAGGCGTACGACTGGCCGGAGGAGTTCTTCGCCGAGCGCGTCTGGTACGTACGCCGGCCCGCCCCCGATCCGTACGAACTCGACCGGGCGGTACGGGCGGTGCGCAGCGCCCGCAGGCCGCTGATCGTGGCGGGCGGCGGGGTCCACCACAGCGCGGCCGAGGAGACCCTCGCCGCGTTCGCCGCCGCCACCCGCATCCCCGTCGCCGCCACCCAGGCCGGCAAGGGCTCGCTGCGCCACGACCACCCCGCCGACGTCGGCGGCATCGGCCACACCGGCACGGCGACCGCCGACGAGCTGGCCCGCACCGCCGACCTGGTCATCGGCATCGGCACCCGCTACTCCGACTTCACCACCGCCTCCGGCACGCTCTTCTCGAACCCGGCGGTCCGCTTCCTCAACATCAACATCACCGGCTTCGACGCCCACAAGCTGGGCGCCCTCCCGCTCGTCGCCGACGCCCGCGCCGCGCTCGAAGCCCTCACCGCCGCGCTCGCCGCCCGCAACCACCGCGTCGACCCCGCCTACGAGACGGAGTACACCGACGCCAAGGAGAAGTGGGAGCAGCGCGTCACCGCCGCGTTCACCGCCGAGGACCCGCACGCCCGGCCCACCCAGGCCCAGGTCCTCGGCCTCCTCGACGCCCTCGTCACCGAGGACGACATCCTGATCAACGCGGCCGGTTCGCTCCCCGGCGACCTGCACAAACTCTGGCGGGCCCGCTCCCCGCACCAGTACCACGTGGAGTACGGCTACTCCTGCATGGGCTACGAGATCCCGGCCGCGATCGGCGTCCAGCTCGCCGCCCCCGGCCGTCCCGTCTGGGCGCTGGTCGGCGACGGCACCTATCTGATGAACCCCACCGAGATCGTCACCGCCGTGCAGCAGGAACTTCCCGTGAAGCTGGTCGTCCTCCAGAACCACGGCTACGCGTCCATCGGCGGCCTCTCCGAGCAGGTCGGCGCCGAGCGCCTGGGCACGGCCTACCGGCACCGGGCCGCGGACGGCACGTTCACCGGCCCGCCGCTCCCCGTCGATCTGGCGGCCAACGCCGGCTCGCTCGGGATGCGGGTGCTGCCTGCCAAGACGGTGCGTGACCTGCGCGAAGCCCTCGCCGAGGCGCGTGCCGCCGACCGTCCCACTTGTGTCTACGTCGAGACCGAAACGGCAGACACTGTGTCGGGCCCCCCTCCGGCGCAGGCGTGGTGGGATGTTCCCGTAGCCGAAACGGCCACCCGGCCGTCGGCCGTGAAAGCCCGGGAAGCGTACGACCGTCACGTCACCGACCGACGCCACCACCTCTGAAGGAGTTTTGTCATGAAGACCGTCAACCACTGGATCGGTGGCAAGACCGTCGAGGGCGCGTCGGGCAACTACGGCCCGGTCACCGACCCGGCCACCGGCGCCGTCACCACCCAGGTCGCGCTCGCCTCCCTCGAAGAGGTCGACGCCGCGGTCGCCGCCGCCAAGGACGCCTACGCCACGTGGGGCACGTCCTCGCTGGCCGCCCGCACCGCGGTCCTGTTCCGCTACCGGGCGCTGCTCGACGCCCACCGCGACGAGATCGCCGCGCTGATCACCGCCGAGCACGGCAAGGTGCACTCGGACGCGCTGGGCGAGGTCGCCCGCGGCCTGGAGATCGTCGAGCTGGCCTGCGGCATCACCACCCAGCTCAAGGGCGAGCTGTCCACCCAGGTCTCCAACCGGGTCGATGTCTCCTCGATCCGCCAGTCGCTCGGCGTCGTCGCGGGCATCACCCCGTTCAACTTCCCGGCCATGGTGCCGATGTGGATGTTCCCGCTCGCCATCGCCTGCGGAAACACCTTCGTGCTCAAGCCCAGCGAGAAGGACCCGTCGGCCGCGAACCTGCTGGCCGAGCTGGCCGCCGAGGCCGGCCTGCCGGACGGCGTGCTGAACGTCCTGCACGGTGACAAGGTCGCCGTCGACGGGCTGCTGAACCACCCGGACGTCGCCGCGGTCTCCTTCGTGGGCTCCACCCCGATCGCCCGCTACATCCACACCACCGCCTCCGCCAACGGCAAGCGCGTCCAGGCGCTCGGCGGTGCGAAGAACCACATGCTGGTGCTGCCGGACGCGGACCTCGACGCCGCGGCCGACGCCGCCGTCTCCGCCGCTTACGGCTCCGCCGGTGAGCGCTGCATGGCGATCTCCGCGGTCGTCGCGGTCGGCTCCATCGCCGACGAGCTCGTCGCGAAGATCAAGGAGCGCGCCGAGAAGATCAAGATCGGCCCCGGCAACGACCCGGCGTCCGAGATGGGCCCGCTGATCACCGCCGCCCACCGGGACAAGGTCGCCTCCTACGTCACGGGCGCCGCCGCCCAGGGCGCCGACGTCGTCCTGGACGGCACCGGCTACACCGTCGAGGGCTTCGAGGACGGCCACTGGATCGGCCTCTCCCTCCTCGACCACGTGTCCACCGACTCGGACGCGTACAAGGACGAGATCTTCGGCCCGGTGCTGTGCGTCCTGCGCACCGAGACGTACGAGGAGGGCGTCGCCCTCATGAACGCCTCGCCGTTCGGCAACGGCACCGCGATCTTCACCCGCGACGGCGGCGCCGCCCGCCGCTTCCAGCTGGAGATCGAGGCCGGCATGGTCGGCGTCAACGTGCCGATCCCGGTGCCGGTGGGCTACCACTCCTTCGGTGGCTGGAAGGACTCGCTCTTCGGCGACCACCACATCTACGGCAACGACGGCGTGCACTTCTACACCCGCGGCAAGGTCGTCACCACCCGCTGGCCGGACCCGGCCGACGCCCCGGCGGGCGTGGACCTGGGCTTCCCCCGCAACCACTGATCAGCGGCCCGGCCCGACGGCCCGTACGGATGCGCCCGCGTCCGTACGGGCCGTCGCCGTACGTCCTACAGCCGCCGCAGCCCCGCGTACTGGAGCGCGGCCATCGCCGCCACCGCCAGGCCCTGGAACACGATCCAGAAGTCGCCGACGCCCGTGGCGGTCAGCGCGTCCACCGCGACCATCACCACACCGGCCACGGCCCACGCCGTGTTCAGGGCGATGATGACGGCGACCGCGCCGCGGCCGATGTTCTCCTGGCGGGAGACGGCCAGCACCCACAGGGCGTACACCGTGAGGAACACCCCGACCGGGTAGAGCACCGAGCGGTCCACGCCGAGGAACGAGTCCAGGACCGTGGCGAGCACGAGATAGCCGATGCCGTTCGCCCCGGTGAGGAGCACGTCCGAGACGAGGGCGAACCGGAGCAGCCGGTCGGAACGGGCGGTGTCCGCCGACCGGACCGCGCTCGCGTTCTGGGACGACATCATGGGGGTCTTCCTTCCGTTGTCATGCAGTCGCGCAGGCAACGAAGAACCGCGTGCCTGTCCGGGAACGGTAGGGACGGGCACGGGGCCCACTCAATTACCTCCGGGGTAATCGAGCGGGCATCCCGGGCCCGTCAGCGGGCGGTGTCCGCAGTCTTCCCGGCACCGACCGCCTCGGCGAGCATCCGCTCCATCGGAACCGCGCCCACCCGCCCCGAGACCAGGAACGCGCACACCATCGTCGCCACCATGACCACCGTGCCGAGCCACACCATCGTCTCCACCGGCAGCGTGTACGCCCCCACGGCCCGCACCACGCACTCGCCCAGCAGCGCCGCACCCCACACCGCCGAGAACCGGATCTCCGCCCGCCGGAACGCCGCCGACCCGGCCGAGAGCCGCTGCCAGGCGGTGTCCTTGGCCGCGTCGCCCTTGACCAGCCAGGGCCGCACCCCCGCGGTCATCATCGGCTGCCCCTTCAGCGCGGTCACCAGGATGACGAGCCCGATGATGCTGCTCACCCCGCTGTCCTTGGCGAGCATCAGCCGCGGGTCCCCGACCGCCAGGCTCGTCAGCAGCCCGACCGCGTTGACCGTCACCATCAGCGCCGCCAGTCCGTTGAGCCGGCGCTCGCGCAGCACGCCCCACACGGTGCGCACGGCCGGCAGCACACTGCTCCAGGCCAGCGCGGCGAAGGTGCTCAGGCCCGCCGCCTTCAGCGCGTAGTACGAGACGAGCGGCACCCCCACATCCACCAGCAGCGGCATCAGGCTGTCCAGCAGGGCCCTGCGCGGCGCGAACGGGGCGGTGGCGGCCGGGGCATCTGCGACCGGGGCGGTGACGGTGGCGGCCGGGCTGGTCATGAGGGGTTCCTCTCCCGCTTCGGCGGGTGCCTTCGCGGCCCCGCTCTCGATACGTACAGACTGGCCGCCGGGACCCGGTGCCCGGCAGAGCCGCGTGTACCGGGCTCCGTATGACGAATGTCAGCCCCCGCCGGTGACACGTCCGCCCACCTGGACTTCGTTACGCCCGTAAACCGTTCGCCGCGCCCGGCGAACGGGTGTTCAGATGGGGGCCATGACCGCTCCGACCAGGCCGCCGTACGAGATCCGCGCCCAGCACACGGCCACCACCGTCACCGTCTACCAGGCGTACGCACCCTTCATCGGCCTTCCCGCCGTCCGTGACGGGCGCTTCCCCGACGCCTGGAAACGCGACCGCATGACATGGATCAAGCCGAGCTTCCTGTGGATGATGTACCGCTGCGGCTGGGCCATGAAGGAGGGTCAGGAGACCGTCCTGGCCGTCGAGATCACCCGTGAGGGCTTCGACTGGGCCCTGGAGAACGCCGAACTCTCGCACTATGTCAGGGGAGTCCACCCGGACCGCACCACCTGGCAGAAGAACCTGCGCCGCGCCCCGGCCCGCGTCCAGTGGGACCCCGAGCGCGACCTCCGCCTGGACCGGCTGCCGTACCGCTCCCTCCAGCTCGGGCTCTCCGGCGAGGCGTCACGGCGGTACGCGGACGAGTGGACGGTCTCCATCCGCGACGTCACCCCGCTCGCCCGGCAGATCCACGAACTGGTGCGGGCCGGGCGGCTCGACGAGGCGGCGGAACTCCTGCCGCGGGAGTCCCCGTACCCGCCGTCCGGCGCGGCGCTCGCGGCGGGGGCGACAGCCTGACCCGTGACCCGGGCAAAAGGGTTAATGCCCCATAAGGGATATACCTGGCGTTACGCTCCGCGCATGACCCACCATGCCATCCCCCTGGCGGCATCCGGCCTGAAGATCGACTGGGCCAGGATGCCGACGTACAACACGATCATGGCGGTGGCCGCCGGTGCCGGGCTGTTGCTCGTGGTGGCGCTGGGGCGTCAGCTCCTCACGTCCGGGCGCACCATCACCCCCGACGGCTGGGTGCTGGCGTTCGGGGCCGTCGGCTTCACTCTTGTCACCACCGGCCTCCATATGACCCTGACCTGGCCGCTCGCCGGACAGGGCTTCCCGTTCGACAACGTCATCTTCGGCGAGCCGGCCCTCGCCTTCGGCGTCTTTCTGCTGGCCGCTTCCTTCTACCTCTGGAAACGCGGCGCCGAACTCAACAGCGCCGACCGCATCGTCCGCACGGCCCGCGTCGCCTCACCCATCTCCGTCTTCGTGTTCGGCCTCGGGCTCGCCTGCTTCGGGATCGCCGCCGCGGGCTGGAAGTACACGCTCTTCGCCGCGCCGCCCGAGGAACCCGTCTCGGGCGAATTCGCGAAGTGGCCGATGGTGGAAGCGAGCTTCATGTCCGGGCTGTACGTCCTCGTGGGCATCGGCGCGCTCCTTTTCCCGTTCGCGCTGCACCGGCCCAGGAGCTGGATGGCTCCGGTCATCGGAGTCGTCTGGGGCCTGGCCGGACTGGTGTTCCTGGTCTTCGGAGGGCTCAACTACTTCACCCACATCGGCCTCGTCATCAACACCATGTGAGTCACTCAGGACCGCGGTGGACCCGGTCGGACGGCCGGGTCCACCCACCCCGTGACGGCAACCAACTCGCGCGCGATGTCCGTCACCTTCCGCCCGTCCGTCGCCACCCGGACCGTGTCCGCCGGTGAATGCTCGTCCAGGAGACGGGCCTTGCGGAGACTGTTCGCCACCTCGCGGTCCAGTTCCGAGCCGATCTCGCGTCCCGAGAGCCGGTCGTACGTCGTGGCATCGGAGGCGGTGAGCAGGATGCGGACGATCCGTACGTCCGCACCCATCGCACGCTCGAACATCGCCGCCGACTCCGGCAGCACGCTCACCGTGTTCGTGTAGATCAGGCGCCGGTAGCCGAGTTCCGCGAAGTTGGACCAGGCCGCCGTCAGATTGCGCTCGGTGATCCGCGCGCGGTGCGGATCGCCCTTCGGCGCCGGATGGACCTGTCCCATCAGATCGCCCTCCAGGACCGCGTGCGCCGCCTCGGCGGCCCTCAGTTGCGCCGAAACCTCCCAGGCCACGGTCGACTTGCCGACGCCCGCGCGCCCGCCGATGAGCAGTACCTCTGCGTGATTCATGTCGGCAGGGTGCCAGCCCACGTGGGCCCCCGCGATCCGATTACGCGGCCGTGTCGAACGCGCCCGCCCGAACGGCGTGGCATACCGCGCATGGAGTACGGCGGGGGAGTGCCGTACGCCGCAAGAAGGTCGGAGAGTTCCCCCTGGCGGCTGCCTGCGCACGGCGACTGTCGGCTTAGGGTCGTGAACCATGGAGACCCCTATTGCGCGTACGTCCCGGTGGCGGCGACTGCTGCCCCGCCCACGCGGCCGGTGGGCCGCGGGCCTCGCGGCGCTCGTCGTGCTGGCCGGTGCGGGCACCTGGACCGCGACTGCCGACGACGGCGGGCCCGCCGTGCAGCGCCAGGACCGGATGATGCGCATGGACGGCGTGTCCATCGACACCTCGTACTTCACCACCGGGGGCACGCAGCGCAGGCCGGCCGTGCTGATCGGGCACGGCTTCGGCGGCAGCAAGGACGATGTGCGGGCGCAGGCCGAGCAGTTGGCCGGTGCCGGGTACGCCGTGCTGACCTGGTCCGCCCGCGGCTTCGGGAAGTCGGGCGGGGAGATCGCGCTCAATGCCCCCGACCGCGAGGTCAAGGACGTGTCCCGGCTGATCGACTGGCTGGCGGACCGGCCCGAGGTGGAGCTCGACGTCGAGGGCGACCCCCGGGTCGGGGTCACCGGGGCCTCCTACGGCGGAGCCGTCTCGCTCCTCGCCGCCGGGTACGACAAGCGCGTCGATGCCGTCGCACCGCAGATCACCTACTGGAACCTGGCCGACGCCCTCTTCCCCGACGGGGTCTTCAAGAAGCTCTGGGCCGGAGTCTTCGTCACCACCGGGGGCGGCTGCCAGAAGTTCGAGAAGCAGCTCTGCGAGATGTACGAACGGGTCGCCGTCAGCGGAAAGCCGGACGCCGCCGCGCGTGCGCTGCTGACCGAACGTTCACCGAGCGCCGTCGCAGACCGGATCAAGGTGCCCGCGCTCATCGTGCAGGGACAGTCCGACTCCCTCTTCCCGCTCGGCCAGGCCGACGCCATGGCCCGGGCCATCAGCGGCAACGGCGCACCGGTCGCCGTCGACTGGATCGCCGGCGGACACGACGGCGGCGACCTGGAGACCGACCGGGTGCACCGGCGGATCGGCGGATGGTTCGACCGGTACCTCAAGGACGACAAGGGCGCCGACACCGGCCCCGGCTTCCGCGTCACCCGGACCGGAGGTATCGACTCCACCGACGGGGCCGCCCTGCTGCGCGGGGCGAGCAGCGATACGTACCCGGGGCTGGACAACGGCACGGAGGGCGTCGACCTGGGCCGGGACACGAAGACGTTCCGCAACCCCGCCGGGGCCGGCCCGCCCGCCATCTCCGCCGTCCCCGGAGTCGGCGGCGGCCTCGCCCAGCTCTCGTCCCTCGGCGTCGGGCTCTCGATCGACTTCCCCGGACAGTACGCCCGCTTCGACTCGGCCCCGCTGGACGAACCGCTGAGCGTCACCGGCTCGCCGGCCGTCCGGGTCGACGTCGAGGCGAAGCGGGGCGACGCGGTGCTGTTCGGCAAGGTGTACGACGTGTCGCCGGACGGCAAGCAGCAGCTGCTGCCCTCCCAGCTCGTCGCACCCTTCCGGATCACCCCGGACCGGCAGGGCAAGGAGATCCGGCTGACCCTCCCCGCCATCGACCACCGGTTCGACGCGGGACACCGGCTCCGCCTCGTCCTCTCCGCCACCGACCTCGGCTACGCCTCACCGGCCGAGCCGACGACGTACACCGTGACCCCGGCCGGTCCGCTGACCGTCCCCACCGCGCCCGCGCTGAAGACCGCACCGGCCACCCTGCCCTGGTGGACCTGGGGACTCCCGGGCGCCGCCGTCCTGATCGCCGCCGTGCTGCTGCTCACCGCCCGCCGCCGCACCGCGACGCCCGCACCCGATCCGGCACTGGCCGACGTACCCCTCCAGGTCACCGGCCTGGCCAAGAAGTACGCCAGGTCCACCGACCGGTACGCCGTGAAGGACCTCTCCTTCCGGGTCGAGAAGGGACAGGTGCTCGGCCTCCTCGGACCCAACGGCGCGGGCAAGACCACGACCCTGCGCATGCTGATGGGGCTCATCACCCCCGACGACGGCGAGATCCGGGTCTTCGGGCAGGCCATCCGGCCGGGCGCACCCGTGCTGTCACGGGTCGGCTCGTTCGTCGAGGGCGCCGGTTTCCTGCCGCACCTGTCCGGGCGCGCCAACCTGGAGCTGTACTGGCAGGCCACCGGGCGCCCCGCCGAGGACGCGCACATGGAGGAGGCCCTGGAGATCGCCGGGCTCGGCGACGCCCTGGCCCGCGCCGTCCGTACGTACTCGCAGGGCATGCGGCAGCGGCTCGCCATCGCCCAGGCCATGCTCGGCCTGCCGGACCTGCTCATCCTCGACGAACCGACCAACGGCCTCGACCCGCCCCAGATCCGCGAGATGCGTGACGTGATGATCCGTTACGCGGCCGGGGGCCGGACCGTCATCGTCTCCAGCCACCTGCTCTCCGAGGTCGAACAGTCCTGTACCCACCTCGTGGTCATGGACCGCGGCCGGCTCGTCCAGGCGGGCCCGGTCGCCGAGATCACCGGCTCCGGCGACATGCTGCTCGTCACCACCGCGCAGGAGGTCACCGAACCGCTCGCGGAGAAGATCGCCGCGCTCGCGGGCATCGGCTCGGCGGTCCGCACCGACGACGGACTCGGGCTGCTGGTGCGGCTCGACGGCGCCACCCCGTCCGGGCTGATCGCCGAACTGGTCAAACTGGACGTGCCGTTGACCGGTGTCGGACCGCACCGCCGCCTGGAGGACGCGTTCCTCACCCTGATCTCCGGAGGCTCCGCATGAGTGCCGCAGTCGATCTCACCGGGACCGCCGAAGCCCCCGGCTACCGGGCCCGGCACACCCTGCCGCTGCGCGTCGAGGCGGTACGCCAGCTGCGCAGGCGCCGCACCCTGATCATGGGCGGGGTGCTGGCCGCGCTGCCGTTCGTCCTGATCGTCGCGTTCGCGATCGGCGGCACCCCGGACTCGCGGGGCGGCGGCAGCGACCGGATCACCCTGATGGACACCGCGACCGCGTCGGCCGCGAACTTCGCCGCGACCTGCCTGTTCGTCTCCGCCGGGTTCCTGCTGGTCATCCCGGTCGCGCTGTTCTGCGGGGACACCGTCGCCTCCGAGGCCGGCTGGTCGTCGCTGCGCTATCTGCTGGCGGCGCCCGTGCCGCGGGCCAGGCTGCTGTGGAGCAAGCTCGTCGTGGCGCTCGGCTTCAGCCTGGCCGCGATGGTGCTGCTGCCGCTCGTCGCACTGGCCGCGGGAGCCGCCGCGTACGGCTGGGGGCCGCTCCGGCTGCCCACCGGAGGAGCGCTCGCCGCCTCGGAGACCGTGCCGCGGCTCGCGCTCGTCGTCGCGTTCGTCTTCGTGTCCCAACTGGTCACCGCCGGGCTGGCGTTCTGGCTGTCCACGAAGACGGACGCACCGCTGGGCGCGGTCGGCGGCGCGGTCGGGCTGACCATCGTCGGCAATGTGCTGGACGCCGTCACCGCGCTCGGGACCTGGCGCGAATTCCTGCCCGCGCACTGGCAGTTCGCCTGGGCGGACGCGCTCCAGCCGGATCTGGAATGGGCCGGTATGGCCAAGGGGGCGGCGATCTCGGTGACGTATGCCCTGATCCTGTTCGCTCTCGCCTTCCGGGGGTTCAGTCGTAAGGACATCGTGTCCTGAGCCAGGGTTCCGGCCTGTTGCCGCATCGAGATCCATCCGCAATGTCCTCGTCGGCTCCTCGGCGCCGTCTCGCACGTCACATTCACAAGTGCTGATACGACGACGTTGGGGGCAGGCGATGGAACGCCGGACAGGCGAGTGCGCGAGGCGGTACGGGCTGACATGGCGGGGGGCACTCGGTGCGCTGCTGGCGGGCGGGGTGCTGCTCACCGGGTGCTCGGGCACGGCGAGCGAGAACAAGGCCACCAGCGACAGCCGGGGCGGCGGCCCGCTCCCGGCTCCCGCAGCCGCCGCGTCGGGCGGCGCCGCCGACAGCGACGGCGCGCAGAAGCAGGACGGGCTGCGGGAGTCCGCACCGCCCGACTACCTGTCCACCTTCGCCCTGGACGTCGACACCGCCTCGTACGGCTACGCGCGCCGCACCCTCGGCGACGGCGGCCTGCCGGATCCGTCCACCGTGCGGCCCGAGGAGTTCGTCAACAGCTTCCGCCAGGGCTACCGGCGCCCGGACGGCAACGGATTCACCGTGAACGTCGACGGGGCCCGCGCCGGGGGCAAGGCCGACGACTGGTCGCTGGTGCGGGTGGGCCTGGCCACCCGGGCCGCCCCCGACCGTGACGAACGCCCGCCCGCCGCGCTCACCTTCGTCGTCGACATCTCCGGCTCGATGGCCGAGGCGGGCCGCCTGGACCTGGTGAAGAAGTCCCTGGACATCCTCACCGACGAACTCCGCGACGACGACTCGGTCTCCCTGGTCACCTTCAGCGACGAGGCCGAGACCCTGCTGCCGATGACCCGGCTGCGGGACCACCGGGGCAGGATCCGCGACCGGGTCGACTCCATGGAACCCACCGACTCCACCAATGTGGAAGCCGGCATCCGGACCGGGTACGACGAGGCGGTCGACGGCCGCGTCGAGGGCGCCAACAACCGGGTCGTCCTGCTCTCCGACGCCCTCGCCAACACCGGCGAGACGGACGCGGAGGCCATCCTGGAACGTATCGGCTCCGCCCGCCGCGACCACGGCATCACCCTCTTCGGGGTCGGCGTCGGCAGCGACTACGGCGACGCGTTCATGGAGCAGCTCACCAACAGGGGCGACGGCCACACCACGTACATCGCCGACGAGGACCAGGCCCGCAAGGTCTTCGTCGACCAGTTGCCCGCACACCTCGAACTGACGGCCCGCGACGCCAAGGCCCAGGTCGCCTTCGACCGGGACACCGTCAAGCAGTTCAAGCTCATCGGGTACGAGGACCGCAAGGTCGCCGACGAGGACTTCCGCAACGACCGCGTGGACGGCGGCGAGGTCGGCCCCGGGCACACGGTGACCGCGCTCTACGCCGTACGTCTCCGGGCGGGCGCCTTTGGCCATGTGGCGACGGCGACCGTGCGCTGGCTGGACCCCAGGACCCGGGCACCGCACGAGCAGCAGGGCACGGTCGGGACGGACGCGATCGACGGCCCGCTGTGGGGCAATGACAGCAAGCGCCTCCAAGTGACCGCGGTGGCCGCCTACTTCGCCGAGGAACTGCGCGGCGAACAGCTGCCCGGCGCGCCCGGCCTCGGCGAACTCTCCTCGCACGCGAGGAAGCTGGCCGCCGAGACCGAGGACGAGTCGGTCCGGAAGCTGGCGACCGCGATCGGCCAGGCCGACCGGCTCAGGGGCGGCGCGGGCGACGGCGGTTCCGATGGAGCGCGGGAGGGCGAACTGGACTGAACGGGAAGGGCAGTTATTAGTACAGGGATGGCGACATGATGTCCCTCATGTCGTCCTCCCTGTCCTCCCTGTTCCTGGCGCTCGCCCTGATCACGACGGGCCTCTACGCCGGATTCATGCTGACGTTCCTGATCGCGATCATGCCCGGCATCGCGGCACTGCCCGACGAGCGGTTCACGGCGGCCATGCGCCGCTTCAACGAAAAGGTGCCGGGACCGGCCTTCCTGGTCCTCTTCCTCGGTGTGATCGCCTTCCCGGCCGTCGTGGCCCTCGGCGGCGACGGCGGCCGGGGCCGGGTGCTCGCCGTCGCGGCGCTGGTCTGTGCGGTCGCCGGCCACCTGATCACGATCGCCGGCAACATCCCGCTGAACAAGGCGCTCGCGGAATCCGAGGGAGGCGACGACAGCGCGGCCCGCGCGGCGTTCGAGTCCCCCTGGAACAGGCTCCACCGCATCCGGACGGTCCTGACCCTCGCCGCGTTCGCCCTGCTGGCCGTGGTCGGGGCGGAGTTCTAGGGCCCTCCGGATGGTGCGCATCCTGCTGTTCAACTCCGGCCACGGCGACCGGATTTCGTCGCCCGGAGTTCGCCTGCCGTTCGGGTGGAGGAGCTGTAACGGTCGCTCCGGGGAGGCAACCGTCGCGCGCCGCCGCCGGTCTGAGACTGCGCAGCGCCGGTGCTCCACCGACGCACCGCACTGTCCACCCGAACCTTCCGAAACCTAACGAAGGAGTCCACGTGGCATCCCGTGCCCTAGGAACCACCGTGGTCCTCGCCATCACCGTGGCGACCGCCGTGATCACCTTCCCCACCGCCCAGGCGTCGACGCCCGACCGCGCCACGACTTCGGTGTCGGCGTCCGCGAGCGAGGCCGTGCCCGCGCCGGCCCCACGACGCGACGACTTCAACGGGGACGGCTACCCGGACCTGGCGTTCACCGCGCCCGGTGCCACCGTCGACGGCAGGACGAAGGCCGGGTACGTGGGTGTGGTCTACGGCTCCAAGAACGGGCCGCAGACCTCCACCAAGCAGGTCTTCACCCAGAACTCACCCGGAATACCGGACTCCGCCGAGACCGGCGACGCGTTCGGCAGCTCGATGGTCTCCGCCGACCTCGACAAGGACGGATACAGCGACCTCGTGGTCGGCGCGGGCGGCGAGAGCAACGGCACGTCCAAGCAGGCCGGTTCGCTCACCGTCATCTGGGGCGGCAAGCAGGGGCTGTCCGGCGGCGCGACCCTCCTGACCGGCGACGAGCAGTACGACGGGATCGGCTCCAAGGCCGCCGTCGGCGACTTCGACGGCGACGGCGCCATGGACATCGTCACCCTCGAAATGAGCAACATCCATGTCCTGTCCGGCCCGTTCAAGCGCGACGGCAGCGCGGCGGCCCCCGTCCGGGAGATCCGCGACATGGACGATCTGCGCTACATGGACGTCACCGCGGGTGACTTCAACGGCGACGGCCGCGACGACCTGGCCGGCGTCGTCCACGACGGCGACGAGTACGACGCCCGGCGCATCCTGATCCGTAACGGCGGTGCCACCGGTCTCACCGAGGACTACACCACCGTCAACCGGCCCAACGGCTACCGCCTCCAGGGCGGCGAGACCATCACGGCCGGGCACATCAACGGCGACAAGTACGCCGACCTCGTCGTGGGCCGCACGGTCGAGGGCTACGACAGCGATCTGGACTATCCGCTCGCCCTGGGCGGCATGATCACCTACGTACCGGGCAGCGCCACCGGCCCGCGCGGCGACCGGGCCAAGGTATTCAACCAGGACAGCGCCGGTGTCCCCGGTGCCGCCGAAGTGCACGACGGATTCGGCGCGTCGCTGTCGATCGGCGACATGAACGGCGACGGCTACGGTGACATCGCCGTCGGCGTCCCCCAGGAGGACATCGGCACGAAGAAGGACGCGGGCTCGGTCCTGATCCTCCCCGGTACCGCGTCCGGCCCGACCGGGACCGGCACGGTGGGCTTCAACCAGGACACGGCGGACGTCCCCGGCGCGGCCGAGGCCGGCGACCTGTTCGGCGGCGCCGCCAGGCTGGTCGACGCCAACCGCGACGGCCGCAGCGAACTGGCCGTCGGCGCCCCCGGCGAGAACGGCAACGCCGGCTCCCTGTGGGTCTTCCCGACCACGGCGGCGGGCCCGACGGCCAAGGGCTCGTTCACCTTCGGCCACGGAACGCTGGGCACCGTGGGGACGGCCGCGACGCTGGGATCGTCCTTCAACCGCTGACCCCGCGGCCCGGCCCCGGGGGTGGGGCCGGCCCTACCCCCGGGACTCGGGCAGCACGGATGTTCCCGCCCGGGGCCGCCTTCTACGGTGAGGCCATGACCCGAACGAGCGGCCCCGGCACCGGCACCGGCACGGGCCCCGGCACCGTGTGGCAGGCCCTGCCGTCGCCCCGCTATCCGCTGTCCTCCTGGCCCTGGCGGTCGGCCGGTTACCTGATCAGCGGCGCCCTGACCGGCGCGGTCGTCCTGGTGGTGACCGTGACCGGTGCGGTCGTGGGCGCCGCGCTCTCCGTCGTACTGATCGGACTGCTGCTGCTCGCCCTCCTGGCCCTGACCGGAATTCCGGTGGCGGCCCTGGAGCGACGCAGGCTCGGCCTGATGGGCCCCGCCCCGGTCCTGGACCCGCACCGCAGGCCGGCCGAACCGGGGCTGCGGAGCTGGGCGGCATGCCGGCTGCGGGAACGGGCGACCTGGTGGGAGCTCGGGTACGCGCTGCTGTTCGCCGTGGTCCTGTGGCCGCTCGACGCCCTGGCGGTGGCCGTCTGCGCGGCCGCACCGCTGGCGATGCTGAGCACCCCCGTACTGATGGAGGTCTACGGGGACGGCACGGAGTTCCGCGTGGTGAAGCTGTGGACGGTCACGACCCGGCCCGAAGCCTTCGCGACGGCGGCGGGCGGACTCGTACTCCTGCTGCTCGGCTGCTACGTCCTGGGCACGCTGGCCGGAGCGCGGGCGGAACTGACCCGCCTGCTGCTCACCCCCGGACCGGCGGAGCCGGACGAACGGGTCATGGAACTGGCCCGCTCCCGGGTCCGGCTGGTCGACGCCTTCGAGGCCGAGCGCCGCCGCATCGAACGCGATCTGCACGACGGCGCCCAACAGCGCATCGTGGCCCTCACGATGATGCTCGGCCTGGCCCGGCTGGACGCCCCGCCGGGCCCCCTCGCCGACCAACTGGCCAGGGCCCACGAGGAGGCGGGCAAGGCACTCGCCGACCACGCGCTACAGGTCCACCTGGCCCTCACCATGCACCGAACGGCGAGGTAGGCCGCGGCGCCGGCCCGGCGCCGAGCACCCGGGCGAAACCGTCCCCGGCCGCCCCACCAGCCCGCCCACCAAGCCTTACGCCGCCACTACGGCACGCTCGCCGGCGTGCCCCCGACCAAGGAAAAAGGCCCTCCTGGTCGGAGGGCCTCAGGGCCGTGCACGCTGTGCGCCCCCGGCAGGACTCGAACCTGCGGCCAAGCGCTTAGAAGGCGCCTGCTCTATCCACTGAGCTACGGGGGCCGGTGGTGGCCTCGGCGGCCTGGAGCCCTGGGGCCGGGCCGGTCGGTGACCTGCCGGGACAAGGATAGGGCTCCGATCGCCTCGTCCTGGTTGCTTCACCTGTGTGGCACGATGTGGAGGTTCGGTGAAGCGAACCGATAATCGCAGGTGGGTGGGATTCGTGCACCGCTTTTGACGCCTCACGCCCCGGGTGTTGTGCACTCGTTATGCCTGCGCCCCACTCATCCCCTCTGTCCCGACTTCATCCCTGGGGGAGAACCGGCGCGCAGAGGTGGCTATACGCTTCAAAAAGGCGCCAAAATTGGGCATTCTTCGCATGTGGTGACCTTGGACGTACGGCCTCAGCTCATCGACGCACTTTCCGCCCTGCGCGACCGTGTCGCTGCCGTGCGTCTCCCACTCCCGCTGCCGGGGGCCGCGCGCGCCCGGCAGACCCGGAGTGAGCTGCTCGCCCAGCTCGACGACTATCTGCTTCCCCGGCTCAGGGATCCTGAAGCGCCTCTGCTCGCGGTCATCGGCGGGTCGACCGGGGCGGGGAAGTCGACGCTGGTCAATTCGCTGGTGGGGCGGCCGGTCAGTGAGGCCGGGGTGCTGCGGCCGACCACCCGGACGCCCGTGCTCGTCTGCCATCCGGATGACCACCACTGGTTCGCGGGGGTGCGTGTACTGCCGCAGCTGACCCGGGTCTGGCTGCCGCCGGAGGAGTCCGGGGAGCCCGGCCGGTGCGACGACCTCGACGGGCTCGACGGGGGCGAGGAGGAGGACGGGACCTCGCTGCGGGTCGAGACCTCGCCGGGGCTGCCGCGCGGGCTCGCGCTGCTCGACGCACCCGACATCGACTCGCTCGTGGTGCGGAACCGGGTGCTGGCCGCCGAACTGATCTGCGCCGCGGATGTGTGGGTGATGGTGACCACGGCCTCCCGGTACGCGGACGCGGTGCCCTGGCACCTGCTGCGTACCGCCAAGCAGTACGACGCCTCGCTCGTCACCGTCCTCGACCGGGTGCCGCACCAGGTGATCGCCGAGGTGTCGCGGCAGTACGGGGCGCTGCTCACCCGGGCGGGGCTCGGCGAGGTGCCGCGCTTCACCATTCCCGAGCTGCCCGAATCGGCCGGTGGCGGCAGCGGCCTGCTGCCCACGACCGCCGTCGCCCCGCTGCGGGCCTGGCTCAGCCACCGCGCCCAGGACCCGGCGGCCCGCCAGCAGGCGGTCGGGCGTACGGCGGCCGGGGTCATCGACTCGCTGGACGTACGGATGCCCGAACTGGCCGGGGCCGTCGCGGCGCAGTACGCGGCGGCCGTGCGGCTGACCGGCGTGGTCGAGGACGCGTACCGCGGGGAGGGCGCCCGGGTCCGGCGCAGGCTGCGCAGCGGCGGCGTGCTCGCCGGGGACGCCCGGACCAGATGGCGCGGATACCCGCAGTACAGCACCTCGGAGGAACTCCTCGAAGCGCTGGTCGAAAGCCTTGCCGCACTCCTGCAGTGCGCCGTGGCCGCCGCCGACGAACAGATCCGCACGACCTGGCAGCGCGAACCCGCGGCCGGGGAGTTCGGCTTCGAGGACGTCGGCCGGGAGGCCGGGGGATGGGGACCCGCCGAGGACATCCGGGGCCGGATCACCATGGCCGTACGGCGGTGGTGGCGGGTCCTGGAGGAGCTGGCCGAGGAAGAGGTGCGCCGGCTGGAACGCAGCGCCGCACCCGACGCCGGGACGGTGGCGGCGCTGCTGGCCGCCGCGCTGCTCGGCGGCCGCCGCACCCGCGGCGCCGGGGAGCAGCTCGCCGAACGCATCGGCGCCCAGGGCGCGCTGCGGTTGCGCGACAAGGGCGGGGCGCTGCTCACCGAATGCCTCGACCGGGTGATGAACGGCGAGCGCGACCGGCGGCTCGCACCGCTCGACGCGCTCGACGTGGCCCCGGAGCCGCAGGCCGAACTGATCGCCGCGCTGTCCGTACTGCAGAAGGAGAGGTGGCAGCGATGACTGCCGTCACTGACGAGGGGACCGGCCGGGGCGCGAGTCCCGTCTCCCACGAGGACCGGGACACGGATGTGCCGGCCCGGGTGCCGGAGGCGGGCCGGGGCTGGAACGACGGGCTCATCGCCCGGCGGGCGGCGGTCAAGGCGGCGGACCCCGGTCCCGGGACCGACCGGGACGACGACGTACGGCCGCCCCAGGTCGAGGCCTACGTGCCCTCCGGCGGCCCGCTCCGGCCGCGGCTCGACGCGCTGCGTGAACTCGTCGGGCTGTCCAGGGCCCGGCTCGACGGGGCCACCCTCGCCGAAGCGGGACGCGTGCTCGACGAAGCGGCGGCCCGGCAGCGGCTCTCCTCCCGGCACACCGTCGTCGCCATCGCCGGGGCCACCGGCAGCGGCAAGTCGACGCTCTTCAACACCCTCGCGGGCGCCCCGATCTCCGACACCGGACTGCGCAGGCCGACCACCGCCGCCCCCATCGCCTGCTCCTGGACCGACGGGGCCGCCGGGCTGCTCGACCGGCTCGCCATCCCGGGACGGCTCAGGCGCAGGCCGCAGCAGGGCGGCGCGGACACCGACGAGGCCCTGCAGGGGCTCGTACTCGTCGACCTGCCCGACCACGACTCGGCGGCGACCGAACACCGGGAACAGGTCGACCGGGTACTGGCGCTGGTCGATGCCGTGATCTGGGTCGTCGACCCGGAGAAGTACGCGGACGCGGCCCTGCACGAGCGCTATCTTCGGCCGCTCGCCGGGCACGCCGAGATCACCTTCGTCGTTCTCAACCAGATCGACCGGCTGCCCGGCGACGCCGCCGACCAGGTCCTCGACGATCTGCGCCGACTGCTCGACGAGGACGGCATGGCACTGGGCGAACACGGCGAACCGGGCGCCACCGTCATGTCCCTGTCCGCGCTCACCGGCGAAGGCGTCGGCGAACTGCGCGAGGTGCTCGGCCGGTTCGTCCAGGAGCGCACCGCGGCGGCGCGCAGACTCTCCGCGGACGTGGACGCCGCCGCGGCCAGGCTCCGCCCGGTGTACGTGGCCGAGGGACGGCCCGGTCTCGGCGAACAGGCCCGCGAGGAGTTCGCCGACCGGCTCGCGGAAGCCGTCGGGGCGGCCGCGGCGGGCCAGGCGGCCGAGCGCGAGTGGCGCAGGAACGCCGGACGGGCGTGCGGCACGCCCTGGCTGCGGCTGTGGCGCTGGTACGAGTCCACCCGGCGGCCCGGCAGCCTGGATCGCCCGGCACAGCCCGAGCCCCCCGAGGAGCAGCTCACCGCCCGGCAGCGCGTCGAGCAGGCGGTACGGACGGTGGCGGACGACGCCGCCGACGGGCTGCCGGGCCCCTGGGCGCAGGCTGTCCGTGAGGCCGCGGTGCACGGTGCGGACGGGCTTCCGGAGGCGCTCGACGCACTGGCGGAACGGGCCGGCGCCGAGCACGCCTCGGGCGGTGGGGCGGTGGTCGCGACGGGCGTGGCCGGGGCCTCCGGCGTGGCGCACAGCGGCCGCGTGGGAGGGAGGCCGCCGCGGCCGAAGTGGTGGCCCGCCGCGGTGCTGGCCCAGGCGTCGATGACCTTGCTGCAGATCTTCGGCGGCCTCTGGCTGATCGGCCAGATCGTCGGCGTGCTCGAACCGGGGTTCCTCACGCCCGCCCTGGTGATGCTGGCCGGGGTCATCGGCGGCCCCCTCGTGGAGTGGTCGTGCGCGGCCGCGGCGCGTGGGCCGGCGCGACGGTACGGGCAGGAGGCCGAGCGGCAGTTGCGCGAGACGGCGGCGGCCTGCGGGCGGGCCCGGGTGCTCGATCCGGTGGCCGCCGAGCTTGTGCGGTACCGCGAGGTGCGGGAGAGGTACGCGGCGGTGACGGAGATTTCCACAACCGGTGGGTAGTCCACAGGCATCAGCAGGATTTCCGCCTCTCCCTCAGCCTGGGATCAGTGACCGCGTGGACGCGATCGCTGTTCCGAAGGCCGAAGGGGAGGCGGAGTCATGAACGAGACCTTGGTGACATTGGTGGGCAACGCGGCGACGGGCGTGGAGTTCCGGGAGACCGCGACCGGCGGAATGGCGCGATTCCGGTTCGCGGTGACGCCGCGCCGCTGGGACCGCGAGAAACAGCTCTGGACGGACGGACACACCAGCTTTTTCACCGTGTGGGCCTGGCGGACCCTGGCCTTGAATCTGTCCGGTTCCGTTTCCGTCGGGGAACCACTCGTCGTGCACGGCAGGCTGAAGGTGCGCGAGGAGGAACGGGAGGGGCAGCGCCGGACGTTCGTGGACATCGAGGCCGTCGCGGTGGGCCATGATCTGACGCGGGGGACTGCCGCGTTCCGGCGGGTGCTGAGGGGGGAACCCGGGCTGACGGCGCCGGTGGGGAGCGTGGAGAGGGCCGGCGCGTCGGCGGAGCCGGAGGGGGGCGCCGGGGCGGACGGCCCCGGTGGGTCCGGGGGGCCGGACCGTTCCGGGAGCAGGCGTTCGACGGGTCGTCAGAAGGCCGTGCAGGAGCTTGCGTCGGTGCCGTGACGGGTCGAAAGCGGGCCGGGGGCAGGCCCGATACGGGCGGGAAGAAGGCCGGGGGCGGGCCGGGTAGGCGAACGCGAGTGATACCGGCGATAACGATTCCGATTCGGAATGGTTGTACGACGGTACGACGGGGGACTGTTCATCGCTTCATCCTTAGGATTCCCCAGTACTCACGGGGCACTTGAGTCGACTGGCGGGGCAATCCCCACACGCGCATCAGGCGCGGAGGGCTCCGCCCGGAGGGGAATTCTGTGTTTTCTGCTTCTTCAGCGACCGCTTCGTCGTCCTTGGAGACGACGGCCAATTCTCCAAGGAGGCGCGGCATAGCCCGGCTGGCCGCATCGGTGGTGGCATCCGGTCTGGTCATGGCAGGCGCCCTCGTCGGCGCGGGCAGCGCGGTCGCCGACGAGGCGCCGCAGCACCAGGGCGGCGCGGCCGCGGTGCTGGACGGGTTGAAGACCTTCGACCGCGCCGTGCTGCACGCGGACGGCAGGAACCAGGAGCTGCCCGCCGGCCTCTTCGAGATGACCGTCGACGGCGGCGGCAAGCTCAAGACGTACTGCATCGACATCCACAACCCCACCCAGGACCAGGCGAAGTACCTGGAGACCCCCTGGAACCAGACCTCGCTCGGCAGCAACAAGAACGCGGGCAAGATCCGCTGGATCCTGGAGCACTCCTACCCGCAGGTCGACGACCTCGCGGCGCTCGCCAAGGAGGCCGGCACCGGGCCGCTCACCGAGAAGACCGCGGCGGCGGGCACCCAGGTCGCCATCTGGCGCTACTCGGACGACGCCGACGTCGAGGCGAGCGACAGCCAGGCCGAGAAGCTCGCCGACTGGCTGGAGCGCAGCGCCGTCGACCAGGCCGAGCCCAAGGCGTCCCTCGCCCTGGACCCGGCCGCGGTCTCCGGCCGGTCCGGTGAGCGGCTCGGCCCGGTCACCGTCCGCACCAACGCCGGCCAGGTCTCCGTGACCCCGCCCGCCGACGCCGCCAGCGGCGTCAAGGTCACCGACAAGGCCGGCAAGCCCGTCACCGCCGCGTCCAACGGCGCCGAGCTCTACTTCGACGTACCGGAGGGCGCCGCCGACGGCACCGCTTCGCTGACGGTCCAGGCCACCACCTCGGTGCCGGTCGGCCGGGCCTTCGCCGGTGTGACCAAGAGCCAGACCATGATCCTGGCCGGCTCCAGCGAGTCCACGGTCTCCGCGACCGCCACCGGGACCTGGGCCAAGAAGGGCGCGATCCCGGCCGTCTCGGCGAAGAAGAACTGCGCCAAGGGCGGCGTGGACGTCACCGCCACCAACAAGGGCGACGAGGCGTACACCTTCGAGCTGGCCGGTGTGAAGCACACCATCGAGGCGGGCAAGTCCGAGACGGTCACCGTCCCGGTCGCCGAGGACCAGGCGTACGACTTCACGATCACCGGCCCCGCCGGCTTCACGAAGACGTTCAAGGGCGTGCTGGACTGCAAGACCAGCGGCAGCGGCACGGGCGGCACCGAAACCCAGACCGGCGGGGACAAGACCCCGGCCACGTCCGGCGGCAGCGCGACCGGTGGCTCGGGTGACCTCGCCGAGACCGGTGGCTCCAGCGCCACCCCGGTCATCGCGGGCGTCGCGATCGCCCTCGTCGTCGTCGGCGGCGGCGCGGTCTTCCTCCTCCGCAAGCGCAAGACGCAGCCCTCCGCACAGTGATCCCGCACCGCCGCTCCACGCACTGACCGCGGAGTGACGAACGGTGGGCGGACGGTCACGTCCGCCTGATGACGGCCCCGGTACGCCGACGCGTACCGGGGCCGTCGCACGCCGGAAACCGGCTCCCGGCCCGCGCCGGGAGCCGGGACGGGGCGTACCGCGGACCGGGCGGGTTTCCGTCCTGGGATGGACGTCAGGCAAGATGGGGTGTATCTGCCCACACATCGATTGCCGGACGGTTTCTCTTGGCTGAGTTCATCTACACCATGCGCAAGACGCGCAAGGCGCACGGCGACAAGGTGATTCTTGATGATGTCACCCTGAACTTCCTGCCCGGTGCGAAGATCGGTGTCGTGGGGCCCAACGGTGCCGGTAAGTCCACGGTGCTGAAGATCATGGCGGGCCTGGAGCAGCCCTCCAACGGTGACGCGTTCCTGTCGCCCGGTTTCAGCGTCGGCATCCTCATGCAGGAGCCGCACCTCGACGAGACCAAGACGGTCCTGGAGAACGTCCAGGACGGCGCCGCCGAGATCATGGGCAAGCTCAAGCGGTTCAACGAGGTCGCCGAGCTCATGGCGACCGACTACTCCGACGAGCTCATGGACGAGATGGGCAAGCTCCAGGAGGACCTGGACCACGCCAACGCGTGGGACCTCGACGCCCAGCTGGAGCAGGCCATGGACGCCCTGGGCTGCCCGCCCGGCGACTGGCCCGTCGTCAACCTCTCCGGTGGCGAGAAGCGCCGCGTCGCGCTCTGCAAGCTGCTGATCGAGGCCCCCGACCTGCTGCTCCTCGACGAGCCCACCAACCACCTCGACGCCGAGTCGGTCAACTGGCTGGAGCAGCACCTCTCGAAGTACGCGGGCTGCGTCATCGCTGTCACGCACGACCGGTACTTCCTGAACAACGTCGCCGAGTGGATCCTCGAACTCGACCGCGGCCGCGCCATCGCCTACGAGGGCAACTACTCCACGTACCTCGACAAGAAGGCCGCCCGCCTCAAGGTCGAGGGCCGCAAGGACGAGAAGCGCGCCAAGCGCCTCAAGGAAGAGCTGGAGTGGGTCCGCTCCAACGCCAAGGGCCGGCAGACCAAGTCCAAGGCCCGTCTCGCCCGTTACGAGGAGATGGCGGCCGAGGCGGACAAGATGCGGAAGCTGGACTTCGAGGAGATCCAGATCCCGCCGGGCCCGCGGCTCGGTTCCATCGTCGTCGAGGTCGAGAACCTCTCGAAGGCCTTCGGCGACAAGGTCCTCATCGACGACCTGTCGTTCACGCTGCCGCGCAACGGCATCGTCGGCGTCATCGGTCCGAACGGCGCGGGCAAGACCACGCTGTTCAAGATGATCCAGGGCCTGGAGACCCCGGACACCGGCTCCATCAAGGTCGGCGACACGGTCAAGATCTCCTACGTCGACCAGTCCCGCGCCAACATCGACCCGAAGAAGACCCTCTGGGCCGTCGTCTCGGACGAGCTGGACTACATCAACGTCGGCCAGGTCGAGATGCCCTCGCGGGCCTATGTCTCCGCGTTCGGCTTCAAGGGCCCGGACCAGCAGAAGCCGGCCGGCGTCCTGTCCGGTGGTGAGCGCAACCGCCTCAACCTGGCGCTGACGCTCAAGGAGGGCGGCAACCTGCTGCTCCTCGACGAGCCCACCAACGACCTCGACGTCGAGACCCTTTCCTCGCTGGAGAACGCCCTCCTGGAGTTCCCGGGCGCCGCAGTGGTCATCTCCCACGACCGCTGGTTCCTGGACCGCGTCGCCACGCACATCCTGGCGTACGAGGGCGACTCCAGGTGGTACTGGTTCGAGGGCAACTTCGAGTCGTACGAGAAGAACAAGGTCGAGCGCCTCGGTGCGGACGCGGCCCGCCCGCACCGTGCCACGTACAAGAAGCTCACGCGAGGCTGATCGTCTTGGCTCGTCACATCTACAACTGCCCGCTGCGCTGGTCTGACATGGATGCCTTCGGCCATGTGAACAACGTGGTCTTCCTCCGTTACCTGGAGGAGGCGCGTATCGACTTCATGTTCCGGCTGGCGCCGGGGGACGGTTCGCCGTCCTTCGCGGGCGGCTCCGTGGTGGCCCGGCACGAGATCGACTACGTACGGCCGCTGGTCCACCGGCACGAGCCGGTGACCGTCGAGTCGTGGGTCACGAAGATCGGCGCGGCGTCGCTGACGATCGCGTACGAGATCAAGGACCCGGACCAGGTGTACGTACGGGCCTCGACCGTCGTGGTGCCGTACGACCTGGCCGAGGAGCGGCCCCGGCGGATCTCCGCCGAGGAGAAGCTCTACCTCCAGCAGTACCTGGCCGAGGAGCCGGCCGCAGCATGACGGTGCCCGTACGGTCGCTGGAGTTCGCCGACACGAGGGAGGCCGCGGATCTCGCGGCCTTCCTCGGCCGGCTGCTCCACTACGACCGGGCCGCCGCCGTGCGGATGCAGGCGGGCGGCGGCGCGCTGGCGGTGTTCGGCAGGCCGCCGTCGTTCGAGGTCCTGGCGATCCGGGCGGCCCGGCTGGCCGTCCCGGACGACTTCGACATCACCGTGTCCGCCGGTGAACTCCTCGAATCCCTCGGGGAGTCCACCGGCGCCGGTGCGGTTCCGGCACCCGTCACCGGTCCGCCGTGGACGGGCGTCCTCCCGCCGCGCGGCGGCTGGCACGAACTGCCGGGCCTGCCCGACCCGGTCTCCCTGCGCACAGCGGTCACCGCCGCGGTGGCGGAGTTCCGCTCCCGCGACGAGGCCCTGCCCGAGCACCGCCGCACCCGGGCGGAGCGGGACCTGATCGGTCGCGAGATCTGGTCGCGCACGGTCGCCGGTACCGAACTTCCGCTGCGGGCCGTGCACGCCGCCCAGTCCCTCGGCTTCCTCCGCCCGGCACCGGACTTCCCGATCGCCCTGCTCGCGGCAGGGGCCTGGCTGCGGCTGCGCACCCCGTTCGGCTCGATCGCCCTGCGCGGTACGGGCAGCGGGCTCGGCACGCTCGCGGTGACGGTGGGAACGGGCTGAGCGACCGACCCGACCTAACCGGACAGGGCCCTGTCCACCAGCCGGAGCGCGGCCAGGTCCTGGGCGTCCTGTGCCGGGTCGCCCATCCGCAGGGTGAACGTGGCGCTGGTCGCGGCCCGCGCACCGTCCGGCGTCACCCCGCTCTCGGAGACGGTCCCCAGATGGGTTCCGCCATGGAACCAGATCCCGCCGCTGCTCCCCGCCACCGGGCGCCAGGCGATGCCCAGTCCGTAACGGACCCCCGGCGCCGCACTCCAGTCCTCGGCCACGACCGTCTCCTTCATCGCGGCCAGCTGGGCCGGGCGCAGCAGGTGGCCGCTCATCAGGGCGCGCAGGAAGACACCGTGGTCGTGGGTGGTGCTGATGACGGAGCCGTCCGCCCCGCCGCCGGTGGCCAGCGTCGTGTCGGTCGGCCGGGCGCAGCCGGGGAACCAGGTGTACGCGGTGGCTGTGGGGTGGGGCACGTACGGCGAGGTTCCCGGCGTGAACGTGTGGCGCAGGCCCAGGGGTTCGATGATCCGGTCGTGGATCTCCTGCGCCCAGGAGTTGCCGGTCACCTGCTCGATGATCAGGCCCGCCACCACGTAGTTGGTGTTGGAGTAGCCCCAGCGCCGTTCCCGGGCGGGGTGCTCGGCGTTCGGCACCCAAAGCGGTGGCCGGCTCAGAGCCGCCTTCAGCTGGTCCTCGGGGGCCGTGGTGCGAAACCGCGATCGGCGGTAGCCGTCCGGAGTGAACGCATCGGCCGAGTCCGGTGAGACGGCGAGATAGTCGTTCAGCCCGCTGGTCTGGCGCAGCAGATTGGCGACCGTGATCCTGCGGCCGTCGTTGCCGTTGCCCCGCACGGCGCCGGGCAGCCACCGCTCGACGGTGTCCGTGAGCGCGAGCCGCCCCTCGCCCGCCAGTTGGAGGGCGAGCGTGGCCGTGAAGGTCTTGGTGTCGCTGCCGATCCGGTAGTAGGCGTCCCGGGGGACCGGGTGGTGCGGGGCCCGCAGACCGGAGGTTCCGGCACGGGCCGTCGTCCGGTCGTGGGCGCTCTGCACCTCGGCCAGTACGCCGGTGGCGCCGGTGGCCAGGATTGCGTCAACATCGCTCTGGAGACGGCCGCGGAGCCCGGGGACGCGGTGGGGTGCGGCGGCCGTCGCCGCGGGTCCTGACGCTCCGGTGAGCAGGGTCGCTGCCGTGGCCGCCAGGCCCGTACGTCTGCTGATCACCGGTCCTCCCCGGTGCGGGGGCAGGTCAGGTCGGCGCCGGGCAGTGTGCCGTCGCGCAGATAGTCGTTGACGACTCCGTCGGCGCAGGGGACGGGGGTGAGGCCGTCGAGTCCGCGCCCGTACACCCCGTGCGAGCGGATGTCCGCCGTCACCAGCCGTGAACCGGTCAGCCGGTGGTGCAGAGCCAATGCCCCTTCGTAGGGGACGTTGTTGTCGCGCCGGGCCTGGAGCATCAGCACGGGTACGTCGTTGCCGATCACCGTGGCGGGCTCACGGGATGTGCTCGTCCAGAACGCGCACGGGGCCATCATGCTGTTGACGATCGGGCCGAAGACGGGCTGGGTGGCGCGGCTGCGCTCCATGTTCTTCCAGTACGTCTCCGGGTTCTTCGGCCAGCCACCGGCCGGCCAGCCGTTGTCGCCGCACATGAAGAGGGCCCCGCCCAGCATGCTGTCCGCCAGCTCGGGCGACGCGAGCAGTTCGAGCATGGCGGCGAGCTCCGGACCGGGCTCGACCGGCCTGCCCGCGGCGGCATCGGTCAGGTCGCGCACCGTACCGGCGAGCGCCGGGTCGTACTCCTCGTGCTGGATGAGCTGCCTCAGCACCAGCCGCAGCAGCGGCGCGTCGAGCCGGATGCCGGAGACGGTGACCGGGCGCTGCTCGGCTCCGGCGAGCAACTGTTGGACAGTTGACCGCACTTGGGCGGGCGTCCTGCCGAGCCGGTAGGTGTCGTCGTGCCGTGCGGTCCATCCGGCCCAGGCGTCCAGTGCCTCTTCGAGTGGCCTGCCCGCCCGCTGGAAGAGCTCGTACTGGGTGGCCGTCGGGTCGGTCGAGGAGTCGATGACGATGCGGTCGGCGCGGCGAGGGAACATCTGGGTGTAGACGGCGCCCAGATCGGCACCGTACGAGACGCCGTAGTACGACAGCCTGCGCTCGCCCAGCGCCGCGCGGATCGTATCCATGTCGCGGGCGACGTTCCTGGACGTTGCGTGCGGGAGGAGCCGTGCATTGTCCCCGTGTTCCCGGCAGCGGCGTGCGGTGTCGCGGGCGGACCGTACCGACTGTTCGAAGTCCTTGCGGCGGGTCGTGTTCGGACCGGGAGTGGGCGTCGGGGCGGCGGGGTCGCAGGCGATGGGAGTGGACTCGCCGAGGAAACGGGGGTCGAAGCCGATCAGGTCGTAGCGGTCCGCGACATCCTTCAACGCGGGTCGCAGATAAAGGGTGTTGGCGAGTCCGGTGCCGCCCGGACCGCCCGGATTCGACAGCAGGATGCCTCGCCGCTTGCCGTGCTTCGCGTCGGCCTTGATGCGGGAGACCGCGATCCGGATCGTCGGGCCGCCGGGATCGGAGTAGTCGAGGGGAACGGTCACCTTCGCGCACCGCGCGCCCGCCTCGTTCAGCTCTTGCTGCTGCGGCGAGCAGGGGCCCCAGACGAGCCGCTGGTGGGCGGGCGCTGCGGGGGCGGCGGGGGTGGCCGACGCGGGCACACCGACCGCGAGTAAGCCGGTCAGGCCGATGCCGGCGGTGAGCAGTGGGGCGACGCGCATCGTGCTCCTCGGATCAGGTGGATGACTTCCCGCACGACGCTAGGGGCGTACGCGGTGCGAGAACATCGGGCCACCCGGCCGAAGCGACCTGGGGCCAGCACCACCAAAACCCGTTACGGGCGCGGCTGGTCGTCCGGCCAGACCCCGATGTGATCGTGCTCCAGCTCCAGCATCACCCGGTGCTCCATCCCGAGCGCCTCCGTGTAGTCGGCGGGCAGTTGCAGCCGGCCCGCGCGGTCGAGCATCGCGTACTCGCGGGCCACCTGGGACTCCAGGCCCGTAGCCGCGTCGACCTCGGTGCGGCGCAGCACCTCGGAGGAGGTACGGCCGTCCCGGATGGCGACCGTGCGGCGGACCTCGTCGGCCACCGCCTGGTCGTGCGTGACGATCACGATCGTGGTGCCGAGCTCCTCGTTGGCGCGACGGAACGCCGCGAAGACCTGCTCGCCGGTGGCCGAGTCGAGCTCGCCGGTCGGTTCGTCGGCGAGCAGCACCGACGGGTTGTTGGCGAGCGCGACCGCGATCGCCACCCGCTGCTGCTGGCCGCCGGAGAGCTGCTGCGGGCGCCGGTCGCGGCAGTCCGCCACCTCCAGGATCCGGAGCAGCGACTCGGCGCGGGCGGCCCGTTCGGCACCCCGGATCCGCCCCCGGCCGCGCAGCTGCATCGGCAGGGTGACGTTCTGGACGGCGGTGAGGTACGGGAGCAGATTGCGGGCGGTCTGCTGCCAGACGAACCCGACGACGTCCCGCCGGTAGCGGAGCCGTTCCTTCGGCCCCATCGACAGCAGATCGCAGCCCGCGACCTTCGCCGACCCGGCTGTCGGCACATCGAGGCCCGCCAGGATGTTCATCAGGGTCGACTTGCCGCTGCCGGACGCGCCGACCAGAGCCATCAACTCGCCCTCGGTGACCAGGAGATCCAGACCCTGGAGGGCCTGCACCTCCACCCCGTCCGCGGAGAAGATGCGGACCAGCCGGTCGCAGGCGATCAGCGCGTCGTGCCCGTACGAGGGCCGGTCGCGGCGCGCGGCGGCGCGCTGTTCGAGCTCGGCGAGTGTGGTGTCGGCCGACGGCGAGGTCATCGGGGGTCTCCTGCCCTGAGTTCGGTGTTCGGTCCGCGGCGGCCGGCCCACCGGGCCTGGACGGCGGCCACCGCGGCGGTGAGGACGACCACGCCGAGCGCCGGGAGTGTCAGCGACCACGGGTCGGCCCGCAACGGAGCGGTGTCGAGTACGGCGGGGCCGGGTCCGGCGGAGAGCGCGAGGCCCACCAGATCGACGCCCGGTGCCAGCAGCACGATCGTCGCCCAGCCGACGAGCACCCCGCCGACGGCCGCCGGCAGCGCCTGCGGCAGCGCTTCGAGGCCGAGCAGCCGTCTGCCCTGCCGGGAGGTGAGGCCCATGGTCCGCAGCCGGGCCAGCAGGGCCACGCGCTCCGGCGCGGTCCGCAGCAGCGACAGCAGGACGGCGAGCAGGGCGTAGCCCGCACCGGCCACGATCGCCGCCGCGTAGATCCCCCAGGCGCCCTGCTGCATGGGGGTGTCGACGAACGCCTCGCGTTCCTCGGAGCGCAGCCGTACGGAGAGGCCCTCGCCCGCGTGCCGTGCCGCCGCCCGCAGTGCCTTCGCGTCCGGGGAGCCGCCGGTGACCAGCAGGGTGGTGGTCTGCTTGCGGGGCAGCGAGGCGGCGTCGACGATCAGGAAGTCGCTGTCGGGGACGGCGACGGTGCGCGGGACGACGCCCGCCACGCGCACCCTGATGTCCCCGGCCGCCGTGGACAGCTCGCGCGGTCGGTCACCGAGCTCCGCGGCGACGGACGGCGACGCGATCACGGGCAGCACCCCGTCCTTCGCCGTCGTGCTTCCCGCGGTCCTCAACCGGTCGGCGGGGAACGGGCCGAGGCCCGTCGACCGGGCCAGCCGGGCGTACGCCGCCGGGTCGACCCCCAGCACGGCGGCGTTCTTCATACGGCTGTTCCCGGCCGGGTCGGCGGGCAGCGGCACGCCGTACACGACCTGGACCGCCGCCACCTCCCGTACGCCGTCCGCCGCCCGTACCTCACGGATCAGACGGTCCGGCAGCGGCACGGAGTCGAGCACGCCGCTGATCCGGGCGTCCGCGCCGACCGTGTGCAGGGCCGCCCGGTCCCGCGCGTCCGCGACACCCGCGAGCACCGAGCCGCCGAACGCCGCCGTGGTCAGCGCGAGCAGCAGCGCCAGCAGCGGCAGCGCGCCGCCCGCCGAGCTCCGCCCGGCGCGGGCCAGCGACAGGAAGCCGACCGCACCGCGCCGCCGGGCGACGGCACGGGAGGCCAGACGCAGTGGTAGCGGCAGGAGCCGCACCAGGACCAGCGCGGCGATCAGCCCGACGAGTACGGGGGCGGCGCTGACCAGCAGGTCGTTGCCGCCCTCGCCGCTCGTACCGCGTCGGCGCAGGCCGCCGACCGCGCCGACGGCCAGCACCAGCGCGGTGAGTTCGGCGACCGTGCGCCGCCGCGACGGACGGGCGTCCATCAGGTCGTCGCGGGCACCGGGCAGTTGCGGCCTGCGGTGCGGCAGCACCGCACCCAGCGGCAGGGCGACGCAGACCAGCGCGGCGACGGCGGCCGGCCCGATGACGGAGGGCCACAGCCGGGCCCCGTCGAAGAACGGCACGGCGATCAGCAGCCCCAGCGCCGCCGCGGGCACCGCGATCACCACCGCCTCGGCGAACAGCCGGCCGCCGATGCCGCGCAGCGACCCGCCGCGCGCCCGCAGCAGCGCCAGTTCGGCGCGGCGCCGCCCGCCGATCAGCCCGACGGTCATCAGCAGCACGACGGCGGCAACCGTCCCGATGCCCACGGCGGCGACCGTGACGACCGGGCCGATCGCCGTGCGCAGGGTGTCGTACCCGGTGAGGATCTTGTCCAGGTCGGTCGCGAAGGTGGCGTTGGAACCGGCCACCGCGCGCATCCGCACCAGGCCGGGGCCGCCCTCCAGCGAGGCGATCGACGCGCGCAGGCCCGCCGAGTCGGAGGAGGTGAGGCCGGAGGGGTCCGGCGCGAACCGCCAGAACATCTCCGGCTCGCCCGTCGTGGCGAGCAGCGCGGGCGCGGCGTCCGGCGGCAGCAGGACGGCCGCGGTCCAGTGGTAACGCGGGGGGTACAGATTCGGTTCGGGGACCAGCGCCGGGGTCCGGAGCAGCGGCTGGGTCGACCAGTAGGCGGACCCGGGACGCTCCGGGGCGACGATGCCGGTGATCCGTACGGTCAGAACCTTCCCGCTCTGGGTCGGTACGGAGATGACCGCACCGGGCTCGGCCCGCAGGACCTTCGCCGTCTCCTCGGTGACCGCGCCCTCCA
Source organism: Streptomyces sp. NPDC006510 (assembly GCF_040611955.1). Taxonomy (NCBI): domain Bacteria; kingdom Bacillati; phylum Actinomycetota; class Actinomycetes; order Kitasatosporales; family Streptomycetaceae; genus Streptomyces; species Streptomyces sp. NPDC006510. The sequence goes on from NZ_JBEXPH010000016.1 coordinate 73,951, forward strand.
CCTCGGAGGTGTTCTCGGAGACCTCGCCGCGGACGGCGGGCCACTTCCCGGCGCGCAGGGTGGCGTGGTCCGGGAGGGCGGAGAGGGTGGAGTAACTCAGCTGGGGGTCGACGCGGTCCGGCCTCGGCAGCCAGCCGTCCGCGGCGGGGATCGGCTTGCCGGTGCGGAAGCCGTACGCGGAATCGGCGCTGCCGGGCAGCACCTCGGCGGGCAGCGCGGACCGCACCTTGCGGTGGACGGACGCCAGCGCCGCCTCGCGCACGGCCGCCTCGCGTTCCGCCGGGGGGAGTTGCAGCTCGGGCTGCGGACTGTTCAGCTCCAGAACACTGTGCCGGGGGTCCGCGGCGGCGATGTCATGGCGCAGCCCCTCGTTCTCGTAATGCTCGACGGCGCGCGGGAAGACGGCCGCGAGGAACGACGTCAGCAGCACCAGCAGCCCCAGCGCCCAGGACGTGCCGGGAGCGGTGCGCAGCCGGGTACGGACCCAGGGCGCACCGGCGGCGGGGGTGCTGCGATCTCGGACGGAACGCGGAGTCATGTCAGTTGTCCCCCTGGACACGCAGCGAGGCCGCGGGGTCGGCGCCGCGCAGAGCGAGGGACACGACGGTCACCAGCGGCAGCGCGGCGACGCCTGCCAGCAACGCCGCGATCTGCCCGGCCGGCAGTTGCACCAGCACCCCGGGCACCGGCGCGGTGGCCTGCCCGGTCAGTACGACGAGCGGTACGACGGCACGGTTCAGCACCGCCCCGAGCACGGTCCCGACCAGCAGCGCGATCGCGATCAGCACGCTCTGCTCGGCGGCGATCAGCCTGGTCAGCCGTCGGCGCGGGGTGCCCAGCGCCCGCAGGACGGCGAACTCGGCGGCCCTTTCCCGCTGTGCGCCGACGGCGCTCACCGCGAAGCCGACCGCGGCCAGCGCCGCGGCGACCACCGCCACCGCGGGCAGCGCGGACTGCGGTCCGGCGCCCAGCGGATCGCCGACCAGTTCCCGTGCGATCTCGTCCCGCACCAGGACCTGTGCCGGATCGGTGTCGGGCCGCGCACGCAGCTCGGCGGCAGCCTTCGCGGCCTGTCCGGGGGCGGCGCTCAGCCACCACTCGTTGGCGGTGAGCGCGGAGTTCGGGCGCTGTGTCAGGACCTGGCCGACGGCCCGGAAATCGAGCAGCAGCGCTCCGCCGTCGCGGTCCCCGTCGGTCCCGGGGACGGAGTCGCCCGATCCGGGGCCGGTGGTCGGCAGCCGGCGCACCGAGTCCACGATCTTCACCCGGACCGTCTCGCCGGCCAGCGTGACATCGACGCTCTGTCCCTTCTTCGCTCCGGCGGCCTCCAGATACGCGTCGGTGACGATGGCCTTCGGCATCGGCGCCTCCGGGCGCGGCGCGGTGGCCCGTACGGAGAAGGCGGGCGTGTACTGCCACATGTTCGGGGCGGAGCCGGTGTCGTACCCGAAGGCCAGCGGGCTCTTCGCGGAGGCCGTCGCGTCCACCGGATCGCCGGGCACCGCCTCGGCACCGGATCCGGTGCCGGTCAACTCGGCGTTCCAGCGGAACCCTTCGGGGACCGGGACCGCCCGCTCGGTGCCGTCGGCCGTCACGGTCCTCAGGGCGCCGACGCCGAGCCGGTACGACTCGCCCGGTCCGGTCGGCCGGTTGCCGTTCAGCTCGAATCCGGTCACGGCCAGGTCGCCCGCGGCCGCCACCGCGAAGGCGAACGGATGCGCCTTGCCGTCGGTGGGCACGGCTCCGGCCGACACCCGGTAGGGCAGGCCGTAACGGTCCTCCAGCAGCACGGCGAGGACCGGATCGTCGCCCCGCCGTGCGTGCGCCCCGACCGCCGTGATCCGCACGTCGAACCGGAGCCGCTCGCTGTTCTCCGGCAGCACCAGCCCGGCCCGCGCCGTCTTCGGCGGGGCGATCGGGGCGAACAGCCGCTCGCGCGGACGGTCGGCGAGATCGCCGCGGATCAGCATCCGCTCGGAGGCGTGCGCGGTGTCCAGGGCGAGGACCGAGGCGGTGCGGTTGCCCGAGAGCTCCGTGGTCGTACGGAAGGCGGGCGCGGCGTCCCGTACGCCCGGCAGCCGTGTGTACCCGCCCGACTTCGCCGGATCGTCGTCGGCACCGGTCAGCACGCGCAGCGACGCACCGGCCCTGAAGTCCGCCTGGTCGCCCTGCGAACGGTCCCAGGACGCGCGCTGCCCGATGGCCAGCATGCCCATCGCCACCGCCAGGACCAGCAGCAGCACGGGTCCGGCATTGCGCAGCGGGCGCCGGCTGAACTGCCAGCCGGCCAGGGCCGCGATCAGCCCCCGGCCGCCCGCCGCGGCGCGTTCCGCGAGCCGGGCCGCGGGCGGCAGCAGCCGCAGCGTCAGTACGGTGCCCGCGAGCAGCAGCAACGCGGGGGCGGCGACCAGCAGCGGATCGACGCCGAGCCGGCCCTGCCGGTCCCCGCTCAGCACACCGCCGCCGACACCCGTGGCCCGGCGGTCGAGTTGCCAGTACGCCACCGCCGCGATCGCCAGCAGGC
>NZ_JBEXPH010000017.1:0-75737 GCF_040611955.1 Streptomyces sp. NPDC006510
CGACCGTCGCGCCAGCAGGGATGACCGCCCACCGGCAGGGGGTGACCGGGGGCGTGGTCTGCGGCCCGCCACCGGCCCCCTGTCGCCGGACGCTCCGGTAGCTGCCCGGGATACCCCGCAGGCGGCCTTCGCGCCGGCAGCGGGCGGGCCCGAGGCTCCCTCGGGCCCGCCCGCACCAGGTCGTGTCCACACCAGGGCCCGTCCGCAAAGAAGTCAGCCCCGGACCGGCCACCACGGGCGGCCGGTCCCGGGCATACGTGAGGGGCGGCCGCCACCACGCGGCCGCCCCTCACCCAAGTGTGTCCGAGGGCCTACTGACCCTGCTCGTCGCGGCGGCGCTGCCACCGCTGCTCGATGCGGTTCATCACGGTCCGGCGCTGCCTGGGCCGACCGCGCTCGCCGCTGCCTCCGGCTGCCGGATGTTCGCCCGGTTTGGGTGCCTTGCGCCAACCAGTGACCGCCAGGACCGCACAGCCCAGCATGACGAGAAAACCCACCACGCTGATCCAGATCTGCTGGGCGACCATTCCGGCCATGAGGAGCGCGATACCTACCAGGAAGCCTGCGACCGCCTGGTAGACCCGTCGCCGGGTGTACGTACGCAGCCCGCTTCCCTCGAGCGCTGTCGCGAACTTGGGATCTTCGGCGTACAGCGCTCGCTCCATTTGCTCGAGCATTCGCTGCTCGTGCTCCGAGAGCGGCACGGAGTCCTCCTCGTCGTCGGCCGCGGGGGGCGGCCGGTATGCGGCCCTTCCAGGATAGGCAGGGAATCGCCCCCGTGAAACCCGCCTTCTTGCCCATCAGCCAGTCCGGGCCGCCACAACGGCTCAGCTGCTGAGGCGTTGATTCCCCAACCTCCGATCCGTCATGCCGGATGGTGTCCCCCGATCATACGGGGCGCAGCCCCCGATCGGGGGGCCTGGTGCGTACTCCGTCTGCCGCTGCGTCGCTGATCAGCCGCGCTGCGGCCGGGCCGCCACCGGACCGGACCGCGCTCAGGCGCGCTTCGTGCCCAGAACGTGCAGCTGCGTCGCGACCGAGTGGAAGGCGGGCAGCTCGGCCGCGGCGGACTCCAGCTTGAGCAGGGCCTCCACCGCACCGGGCTCCGTGTCCACCAGCACGCCCGGCACAAGATCCGCGAAGACCCGCACGCCGTGGACCGCACCGACCTCGACATCGGCCCCGGAGACCAGCTCGGTGAGCTGCTCCGCGGTGTAGCGCCGGGGCACCGGGTCTCCTTCGCCCCAGCGGCCCGCCGGGTCGCTGAGCGCCTGCCGGGCCTCGGTGAAGTGACCGGCGAGCGCGCGGGCCAGGACGGCACCGCCGAGCCCGGCGGCGAGCAGGCTGAGCGCACCGGACGGCCGGAGCGCTGCCACGGCGTTGCGTACGCCTTCGGCGGGGTCGTCCACGTACTCCAGGACGCCGTGGCACAGCACCGCGTCGTACCCCCCGCGCTCGACCACCTCGAACAGGCCGTGGATATCGCCCTGGACACCGCGGACCCGGTCGGCGACCCCGGCCTCGGCCGCGCGGCGCTCCAGCGCGAAGAGCGCGTTGGGGCTGGGGTCGACGACGGTGACGCGGTGGCCGAGACGGGCAACCGGCACCGCGAAGTTGCCGGTGCCGCCGCCGGTGTCCAGGACGTCCAGGGCGTCCCTGCCGGTCGCCTTCACCCGGCGGTCGAGGGCGTCCTTGAGGACCTCCCAGACCACGGCGGTACGGAGGGAGGCGCGGGGGCGCAGCTGGTCCGACACGACAGATGACTCCTCGGCACGGTGCCGCCGCTGACGGCGGAGCGTGAACAGTGCAGGTGGTACGAGCAATACCCACCCTATTGCCTCGCGCCGCCGCTGCCGTCATCCCGCGTCGGGCCGCTCCCTCCTGGCCTGTGGGAGCACCGGCTGGAGCACCAGCAGCCGCTCGACCAGACGCAGGAACATCGCCGCGTCCCGCAGCAGGTCGTCGGCGTCCCGCCGGCTGGCCGCACCCGGGATCCCGGCTTCCGCGCGGGCCCTGCGGCGGGCGCCGGAGGCGAAGAGCGCGCTCCATTCGGTCAGCTCGGGGGCTATTTCGGGCAGGACCTCCCAGGCGCTGCGGATGCGCTCCCGGCGCCGCTTGGACGTCTCCGGGCGGCCCCGCGCGGCGAGCACCGCGGCCGCGGTGCGCAGCGCTGCGAGGTGGGCGGTGGCATACCGCTCGTTCGGCACATCGAGAACGGCGGCCTCGTCGAGGCCGGTGCGGGCCTGGGCGAGCAGATCGAGGGCGGCGGGCGGCGCCGTGGTGCGGCGCAGAACGGGGTGGACATCGCTTGCCGGGCCGGTCAGTGAGGGGGCAGGGCCGTCTGCGCGGCGCCGGGGTGCGGCTGCTGCGGACGAGTGGGCCATGACGAAACCTCCTGTCTCGTGTAACGGCTCCGTGGCCGTATGTATCCATCGTGAGGGGCACCACTGACAATTGGTCTCGACCCCTCCCTGACCTGCCCTTTTGCTTCGTCCGCAAGTTCGGGCTACCTTTTTGGACTGACCGGTCAGTCCAAAACAAGGGGGAGGGTCTGTGGACAGCCCGCACGGGGCATCCGTCACCGCCGAGGACTTCGGCCTCAAGGGGCCGCGCGGCTGGGCCTTTCAAGGCATGGGGATCGATGCCGGGCCCGGTTCTCTGGTGGCCATCGAGGGCCCGTCCGGCTCGGGCCGCACCTGCCTGCTGCTCGCTCTCACCGGCCGGATGCGCCCCACCGAGGGCCGGGCGAAGGTCGGCGGACTGCGCCTGCCGCGCAAGATGGCCGCCGTACGCCGCATCGCCGCACTGGGCCCGGTCCCCGGGGTCAGCGAGCTCGACCCGGCCTTCACCGTCGCCGAGCACCTGCGCGAGCGGGCCCTGCTGCAACGCCGCTTCGACGGTTCGCTGCGCGCCCTGCTGCGCCCGCGTGCCGAGCGGATCGCCACTGCCCAAGGGCGGATCGACGCGGCGCTGGACGCCGCCGGACTCGACCCGGCCACCCTGCCCAAGGCCGAACGGACCTCCGTACGGGACCTGGAGCGGCTGGAGGCGCTGCGGCTCTCCGTCGCCCTCGCACTGATCGGCAACCCCCGGCTGCTCGCGGTGGACGACACCGATCTCAAGCTCTCCGACGCCGAACGCGCAGAGGCCTGGGACCTGCTGCGGTCCATCGCGGACAGCGGCACGACCGTGCTCGCCGTCTGCAGCCAGGCGCCCGAGGACGCCATCACCCTGCGCATGGTCAGCACGGACGCCACCGGCAGCACGGACAGCACCGACAACGCAGACAGCACCGACGGGGCCGGCGTGAGCAGCGCGGACGACGGCACGACCGGGGAGAACACGACCGAGGAAGGAACGGCCGATGCGTTCGCCGAGACTGGCCGCGCTTGAGCTCAAGCGTTTCGGCAGGGGAAAGCTGCCGCGCGCCGCACTTGTCGCGCTGCTCCTCCTGCCGCTGCTCTACGGCGCGCTGTACCTGTGGTCCTTCTGGGACCCGTACGGCCGCCTCGACAAGATCCCCGTCGCGCTGGTCAACAACGACAAGGGCGCCACCGCGGCCGGCAAGCGCGTCTCGGCCGGCGACGAGATCACCGGCAAGCTCCTCGACTCCAAGGTCTTCGACTGGCACGAGGTGAGTTCCGCCGAGGCCGACAAGGGTGTCGAGGACGGCACGTACTACCTCTCACTCACCATGCCGTCGGACTTCAGCAAGCGGATCGCGTCCAGTTCGGGTGACTCCCCCGAGACCGGCGCCCTCCAGGTGCGGACCAACGACGCCAACAACTACATCGTCGGGCAGATCTCCCGAACGGTCTTCTCCGAGGTGCGCACCGCCGCGTCGACCAACGCCTCGCGCGGTTTCTACGACCGGATCTTCATCAACTTCTCCGACCTCCACGACGCGACGGCGAAGGCCGCCAAGGGCGCCGACGACCTCAAGGGCGGCATCGGCAAGGCCAAGAAGGGATCGCAGGATCTCGCGGACGGGCTGAAGGACGCCAAGGCCGGCAGCGGCCGGCTGGCCGGCGGGATCGTCAAGCTGAACAAGGGCGCGGGCGACCTCGAAACCGGCTCCCGGCAGGTGGCCGACGGCACTCAGCAACTCGCCGACAAGGTGAACGGGGTGGCGGCGGACGTCCGCCCGTTCCTGAAGGACAACGGCAAGTCGATCGGCGACACCGCCCGACTGGTCTCCGATTCCTCGAAGACCGTGCGGGACAACCTTGACCTGCTGGTGAAGGCGGCACCCACCGCGGCCACCGCCGCGCACACGGCCTCCGACGACCTGGCCGAGATCTACCGCACCAGTTGCACCGACGAGCCGGTCCCCGACGCCACCGTCTGCCCGCCGCTGAAGCGCGCCAAGACCGCGGCGGCCGATGTCGCCGGCGTGGCCGACGATGTGAACGTGCTGGTGACCAACCAGAACGGTGATCTGAAGAAGCTGCGCACCCAACTGACCACGCTTCAGCGGCAGGCCGACGACCTGGCCGAGCGTGCGCCGCACCTGGACGAGGACCTGAAGTCCGCCGTCAAGAAGATCAACGCACTCAACACCGGCGCCCACAAGGTCGCGAAGGGGGCCGACGACCTGCACACCGGCCTGGCCACGGCCCGGACCGGCTCCGCCGACCTGGACTCCGGCGTGGGCGATCTCAAGAAGGGCGCGACGAACCTGGACGGCGGGCTGATCCGGCTCGGCGACGGCTCGACCACCCTCGCCCAGGGGCTCAACGACGGTGTCGGCAAGATCCCCGACTACGACAAGAAGGACCGCGACGCCCGTACGGGTGTCATGGCCGACCCGGTGCAACTGGCCTCCCAGTCGCTGCACGCGGCCCCCAACTACGGCACCGGCTTCGCGCCGTACTTCATCCCGCTCTCCCTCTGGGTCGGCGCGATGGTGGCCTACATGCTGATCCAGCCGCTCAACCGGCGTGCGCTCGCCGCCGGGGCCTCCGCCTGGCGGATCGCCTTCGCGGGCTGGCTGCCGGTGGCCGCGATCGGCCTGCTGCAAGTGGCCGCCCTGATGTCCGTACTGCACTGGGGACTCGGTCTGCAGATGACCCGCGCAGCCGGGACGGTCGGCTTCCTGGCACTGGTGACCTGCTGCTTCGCGGCGATCGTGCAGTGGCTGAACGCCCGGTTCGGAGCCGCGGGACGGATACTCGTGCTGGCGGTGCTGATGCTCCAGCTGACCTCGGCCGGCGGAACGTATCCCGTCCAGACCAGCCCCGGGTTCTTCAACGCGATCCACCCCTACCTGCCGATGAGTTACGTCGTCGAGGGGCTGCGCCGGCTGATCACGGGCGGCGGCCTGGGCCCGGTCTGGCAGGGCAGTGCGGTGCTGCTGGCCTTCACGGTGGGGGCGCTCGCCCTGACCGCGGTCGCCGCACGCCGCAAGCAGGTGTGGACCCTGGACCGGCTCCACCCGGAGCTGAGCCTGTGAGCGCGCCGGAACCTGTGAGAATCGGGGTCATGGAAAGCAGTAGCACCACGCGTCGCCGGGCCACCCGGCAGAAGCTCTACGAGGCGGCCGTGACTCTCATCGCCGAGAAGGGCTTCTCGGCGACCACGGTGGACGAGATCGCCGAGCGCGCCGGGGTCGCCAAGGGCACGGTCTACTACAACTTCAAGAGCAAGACCGAGCTCTTCGAGGAGTTGTTGCGGCACGGCGTCGGACTGCTCACGGCCTCGCTGCGCTCCGCGGCCGAGGAGACCGAGGGTCGCGGCGGCACCCGGGTCGAGTCCCTGGACGCGATGATCCGGGCCGGTCTGGTCTTCATCGACCGCTATCCGGCCTTCACCCAGCTCTACGTCGCGGAGCTGTGGCGCACCAACCGGGCCTGGCAGGGAACCCTCCTGGTGGTACGTCAGGAAGCCGTCGCGGTGGTCGAGGGGGTGCTGCGCGAGGGCGTGGGCAACGGAGAGCTGAGCGAGGAGATCGACATCCCGCTCACGGCCGCCGCGCTGGTCGGCATGGTGCTGGTGGCGGCCCTGGACTGGCAGGCGTTCCAGCCGGAGCGTTCGATCGACGACGTGCACTCGGCGCTGTCGCTGCTCCTGCACGGGCGGGTCAGCGGGCGCTGACCCGCCCGGCCGGGAGCGTGGCAGCACGGAAGACGCCGGCCCGGAGAGGCTCGATCCCCCCGAGCCTCCGCCGGACCGGCGTCTTCCGTGCTGCCGGAGAGCCTTCCCCGTGACCCCGTTCTCCCCCGTGGTCCCCGGGCCCTCCGTTGTGATCCCCCGCTCCGGAGGGAGCGCCGCGACCGTTCCGCCGCCCCGTGCCGGCGGTACCGGAGCCGCGCTCCTTCCGTGTGTTCCACTCTCCCGTCCGCGCAGGTGGGAACCCATCCGCACAGCTACTCATCTCCTCGCCTAGGTACGGATACTCAGAGCTGCGCACCGAACCCCACCCCGGGTGTTGCTCCATCTGGTTACGATCGCGTCCGTGTCCGTACTTCCTCTGGTGTTCACAAGCGGCTGGGCCAGCGGGATCAACGCTTACGCGGTGGTCCTGCTGCTCGGTGTGTTCGGCGCGACCGGTCTGACCGACGAGGTGCCCGCGTCGCTGCAACGCACCGATGTCCTCGTCGTGGCCGCGGTCCTCTTCCTGTGCGAGGTGGTGGCGGACAAGGTCCCGTACATGGACTCGGTCTGGGACTCGGTGCACACCGTCATCAGGCCGGTCGCCGGTGCCGTCGTGGCCGCGCTGCTGGCCGGCGAGAGCGATTCGCTGCCGCAGCTCGCGGCCGCTGCGGTCGGCGGTTCCACGGCGCTGATGAGCCATCTGGTGAAGGCGGGCACCAGGATGGCGGTCAACTCCTCCCCCGAGCCGTTCAGCAATATCGCCGTGAGCATCGCCGAGGACCTGGGCGTCGCCGGGATCGTCACCTTCGCGATATTCCATCCGGTGGTGGCCGCGGTCATCGCGGGGACGCTGTTGTTGCTGGGCATGGTGACGGTGGCCTTCCTGGCCTCCAGAATCCGCCGGTTCCTGCGCCGAAGAGCTCAGCGGCGGGAGGAGAAACGCCTGGCCGGGACGGGTTCGCACTGGCCGGCGGAGTGACTGTCGGTGGTGGCCGTTAAGGTCACTGACATGGCACGTATTGCGGTGATAGGCGCCGGGATGGGCGCGATGGCGGCGGCCGCCAGACTGGCCGTGGCAGGCCACCGGGTGACAGTGTACGAGCGGTCGGAGACCTTCGGCGGTTCGGTCGGCCGGTATGCCCATGAGGGCTTCGCCTTCGACACCGGTCCGGCGCTGCTGCATCTGCCCGCCGTCTACCGCGACTTGTTCGTGAAGACCGGCAAGGAGCCGCTGGAGCGGTGCGTCACCATGACCCAGGTCGATCCGGCGAGCCGTCATCTGTTCGCCGACGGCACGGCGGTCTCGCTGCCGAATGCCTCACGGGCCGGGGTCGTCTCCGCGCTGGACGACGCGCTCGGTGGCGGTGCCGGCGCGGCCTGGGGCGGGTTCCTGGACCGGGCGCGCGATGCCTGGGACCGGTCCCGGCGTCCGCTCCTGGAGGAGCCCCTGCGCCCCGACCGGCAGGTGCTCGGCCGTGATCCGTATCCGGCGCTCCGGCAGCGCCGCCTGCTGCGCTCCGCCCGGCAGGCGGGCACGGTCGCGGAGATCGGCGCGTGGGAGCTGGCGGACCCCCGGCTGGCCGCGCTCCTCGACGGATACGCCCTGTCGTACGGGCTCGACCCGCAGCGCGCACCGGCGGCGGCCGCCCTGCTGCCGTACATGGAGGAGACCTTCGGCAGCTGGTACGTCTCCGGTGGGATGCGGGCCCTGGCGCAGGCGGTGTACGAGCGGTGCCTGGCCCGGAAGGTGGAGTTCGTCTTCGGCGGCGAAGTGGCCCGGGTCGTCGAGAAGGACGGCCGGGCGACGGGCGTCGAGCTGGTGGACGGGACGGTCGCCGAGGCCGGCCATGTGGTGCTGGGGGCCCGGCCGTGGCCGGGCCTGGTGCCCGGTCAGGAGCTGTGGCAGGACGACGATGTGACGGCGCGTCCCCGGCCGGGACAAGGGATGGTGCCGGGCCGGTTCCTGATGCTGCTCTCGTTGCGCGGCGCCCGGCCCTCGGACACCGTGCACCGGACGCTGGTGCATCCCGAGGACGGCGCGGCGGAGCGCGAGGCGGTGTTCGGCGGACGGCTCGCCGAGCGCCCCACGGTGACGGTGCTGCGCCCGGACGACCCGTCGACCCGCCCGGACGACGCGCACGAGGCGGTGACGCTGATGGCGACGGTCGCCCCGCACGGGGCGGTGGACTGGACGGACCCGGCGCTGCGCGAGCGGTGCGCCGATTCGCTGATCGAGGCGGCGGCCGCGGCCGTGCCCGGGATACGGGAGCGGCTGCTCCGCGCCGAGGTGCGGACGCCGGCCGAGACGGCTGCCGAGACCGGCGCCGAGGGCGGTTCGGTGCCCGCGCCCGCGCTGGCCGGGGCGGGCGGAGCGTATCTGCGTCCGGGCAACCGCACCCGGCTGCCGGGGCTCTACGCCGCGGGCGGCTGGTCGCATCCGGGCGGCGGGCTCGCCCACGCGGGCATGTCGGGGGCGCTGGTCGCCGGACTGATCGTGGAGGGCGACGGCTTCCGGGGCTCGCAGTGACCCGGTGGGCCCGCTGCCGAACCCGTCCGGTCCGGCGGCCTGCCCGTCGTCAGTAGCGGTACTGCTCTTCGTCGTAGCCGTTGCCGTTGTTGTAGCCGTTCGGGTACGGGGCGGGCTGTGCGGGCTGTTCCGGGGGTGTGACCGGGTACTGCTCGCCCTCGCGCTGCTGAGGCACCCAGACACCGCCCGGCGGGGTCTCGGGAGCGTACTGCTGGGCGTAGGGGTCGGCGGTGTACTCCTGCCGGCCGCCGAAGCTGTCGTAGCCGTTGCCGTAGCTGTCGTACGCGTCGTACTGCGCGGAGCCGCCGGTGGTGCCGGTCCCGATGTACGGGTCGGAGTAGGCGGCGTACTGCTGCCGTTCGGTGCCGTAGTCGTACTGCCCGGCGAGCGGGTCCTGACCGGCGTGCGTGTCCTGGCCCGGCGCCCCGTACCCGGAGGGGTCGGCGTACGGGTCGTAGGCGGCGTACTGGGGCTGCTGCCGGGGCTGCTCCTCCTGGCTCCCCTGCTGCGAGTGGTGTTGGTCGGAGTAGACGCCGTACTGCCCGGTGTCGTCCGGCATCGGCTCGGGTGCGTAGACCGCGGCCGCCGGAGCCTCGGCGTCCGCGCGCTGCGGGGCCTGCTCGTCGTACGCCATCTCCAGGTCCGACACCTGGAGCGTGGGCCCGCGGCCCTCCCGGTCGCGGCCGCCGCGGCGACGACGGCTCTCGCCGGGGCGGCCCCCTATGGCCCAGCCGGTGGAGAAGCCGCGCCGGAAGGAGAGCGTGACGTACGTCTGGCCGGTCGCGAAGGCGATCGTGCCGAGGACGATGACGAGCACCGACGGCATCAGCACGCCGACGACCACGCAGCCGAAGCCCGCGAAGGCGAGCAGACGCCAGCGAAGGCGCGCCTTGTACTGCAGGAGCACCTCGCCGAGCAGCCACAGCGCGACGATTCCGAACGCGATGTAGAGGACCGTCCAGCCCATGCCCGCCCCCTCCTACGGCCACCGCCCCGGGTCACGGCGGGTACGGCCGGTCACGACTGCTTGTGCAGTCCGAGATTCTCGTAGATTTCGAGCGTCGCCGTCGAGTTGTTGAGCGTGATGAAGTGCAGTCCGGGCACACCCTCGGATCGCAGCCTCGCGCAGAACTGAGTTGCGAAGTCGATTCCAATGGAGCGTACAGCGGCGGGATCGTCCTTGGCGGCGAGGATCCGTTCTTTCAGGGACGAGGGGAAAGACGCGTTGCTGAGCTGCGCAAACCTGTCGAGCTGCTTGACGCTGGTCAGCGGCATGACTTCGGGGATGATCGGGGTTTCGCAACCCGCAGCGACCGCACGGTCACGCATACGCAAATAGTCCTCCGGATTGAAGAACATCTGGGTGATCGCATAGTCGGCACCGGCACGGCACTTGTCCACGAAATGCCGGATGTCGGTGTCCCAGTCGGTCGATCTCGGGTGCTTCTCGGGAAATGCCGCGACGCCGACACAGAAATCACCGGATTCCTTGATGAGCCGGACGAGATCGGCCGCGTACCGCACGCCCTGCGGGTGCTCGATCCACTCACCCATCGGGTCGCCCGGCGGGTCTCCGCGCACGGCGAGGATGTTCCGGATCCCGGCGTCCGCGTACTGTCCGATCATGTTGCGCAGCTCGGCGACGGAGTGGTTGACCGCCGTGAGGTGAGCGACCGGGGTGAGGGTGGAATCGGCCGCGATCTGCTGGGTGGCCTTCACCGTGCCGGCCCGGGTGGAGCCGCCGGCCCCGTACGTCACGGAGACGAAGCTCGGCCGCACCGCCTCGACCCGGCGCAGCGCGTTCCAGAGGTTCCGCTCGCCCTTCTCGGTCTTGGGCGCCCAGAACTCGAACGAGTACGAGGTCTTGCCGGTCGCGAGGAACTCACGCACCGTGCGTGCGTGATCTGTCCTGGTGGATGGTGTGCCAAGGGCCATACGGGCAGGTTAACCAGAGCGCGACGACCGAAGGACCGGACCAGCGTGAATTGCCCGAATTGACTGGTTGTTTGTCCATCCTTCGGACAGTCGGCCGGATATCGCCTCCGGGCGGCCGGCCCGATCACGCCTCGGCGCGCGCCCGGATCCTCCTGGCCAGCTCGGCGGTGGCGGCGGCCGGGTCGGTGGCCTCGGTGATCGCCCGGACGACGACCACCCGGCGGGCACCGGCGTCCAGCACCTCGTCGAGATTACCGGCGTCGATCCCGCCGATGGCGAACCAGGGGCGCGGCCGGCCGAGCGAGGCGGCGTACCGCACCAGGTCCAGGCCCGGGGCGTGCCGTCCGGGCTTGGTCGGAGTGGGCCAGCAGGGGCCGGTGCAGAAGTAGTCCACGCCGGGCTCGGCGACGGCCGCGTCGACCTCGGACACGGCGTGTGTGGAGCGGCCGATCAGCACGTCCTCGCCGAGGACGGCGCGGGCGGCGGGCACCGGCAGGTCCCCCTGGCCGAGGTGCAGCACATCGGAGCCGATGGCATGGGCGACGTCGGCCCGGTCGTTCACCGCGAGGAGCTTGCCGTGGCGCCGGCACGCCTCGGCGAGGACGGCCAGGTGGTCGAGCTCCTCGGCCGCCTCCATGCCCTTGTCCCGGAGCTGGACGATGTCCACCCCGGAGGAGAGGACGGCGTCGAGGAACGCGGGGAGGTCGCCCTGGCGCCTGCGGGCGTCCGTGCACAGATAGAGCCGGGCATCGGACAGCAGCGCGCGAGGCGTGGACATGGTGCGGTTCCCCCCTGGGAGAGCGTCGTGGAGCGGTTGTCACCGGGCAGTGCGGGACGCGGGCCGCGCGGTGTCGCGCGGCCCGCCCCTCACATGCGGCCGGCGGTCAGACGGCGAGCGCCTGGGCGCGGCGCTTCACCTCCGTGCCGCGATTCTCGCTCAGTGCCTGGGCGGGGGTACCCGGCAGGGTCGGGTCGGGGGTGAAGAGCCACTCCAGCATCTCTTCGTCGTTGTAGCCGTCGTCCCTCAGGAGCGTCAGGGTGCCGGAGAGGCCCTTGACCACCTTGTTGCCGTCGATGAAGGCGGCAGGCACCTGAAGCGTCCGGTTCTCACCACGTCGTACGGCGATCAGCTGGCCCTCCTTGACCAGCTGCCGCACGCGCGTCACCTCGACATCGAGCATTTCGGCGATGTCGGGCAGGTGGAGCCAGGCGGGGACGAGAGCATCGATCTTTGCGTCAATCTCGGTCACGGGTACAAGCCTGCCATCCCGCGCTGACAGCCGATACCCGGACTCAGCCCTTCAGGGCCTCGCGGACCACGTCGGCGACCCGGCAGGGGCTCTGCCGGTCGCCGGTGACCCAGCCGTGCGCGGTCGTCAGGGAACGCGAGTAGCAGGCCCCGGTGTCGGTGGTGCCCCGGTACGTCTCGGACGACGCTCCGTCCGCGGCCCGGACGGTGCCGTTCTCGCGGACGAGGCTGCCGGTCGAGTCCACGGTGTCGTCCGTGACCGCGTCCGTGCGCCACCGGTGCGCGGAGCCCGTCCTGGACGTGTCGAGGAGCACTCGGCGCTGGGTGACGGCGGCGTTCAGTTCGTAGTTGTTGTAGTCGCCGTAGAGCGGGATGTCCATGTCGACGTCGATGGGGTAGGACCAGGCGTGCCGCCGGGCCTCGGTGTGCCCGCCGGTCCTCGTCGTCACCGTGGTGGCGCCGTGGTCGCGCTGGTGCATCGTCTGCTGCTGGCCGGTCCTGGAGACCGTGTCCTCGTTGGTGTACGAGAAGTCCTGCTCGACGGTGGTGGCGACCCGGCCCTTCGAGGTCCGGACGTAGCCCGAGATCTTCCAGGCTCGTCCGGTCGACACGGCGACATGGGTGGAGCCGTCGGCGCGCGGGGTCTGGACGGTCTTCACCACCGGCTCGTCGGTGAGCGTGTCGACGGTGACCCTGCCGCTCGTACGGGCCGCGTGCGCGTCCGTACGGAGGAAGAGCGAACCGTCGACGATCCAGCTGTCGGCCGCGCCGTACGGGGTGATGCTGATGGTGTGCGGCCTGCCGTCGGCCAGTTCACCGGCGAACGGGGTGAGGTCGATGTCGTACGCCTCGGTCCTGAACTGGTCGATGGCCGGGACCGGCCGCCACAGGGTCGGCACGATGCCGCCGGAGTAGACCACGGGGTACGGCTGGGCGAGACCCGCGGGCCGCCCGTCCACGGCGATCTGCACCTCGCGGTAGGGGCCGCCGCCGCAGAGATAGTCCGGGGCGGTGGCGGCGAGGTCGCTGGGGACCGCGTCGAACCACTGCTCGTCGCAACCGCCTCCGCGTGCGTACACCTGGAGGCGCGCGCCGGTCAGATTGCGCGGGAAGGTGACGTCGGTGTTGGTGGAGCCGCCCTTGCCGACGCTCATCCAGGGGGCGCCGGCGGACCCGGTGTCGCCGAGGGGGACGATCCGGTCGGCCGTTCGCGCGGCCGGGTGGCGCTTGTCGGCCCGGTAGTACGTGATCGTCAGCTTGACCTTGTACACACCGGTGTAGGTGTCGTTGACAACGTTGCCGAGGTCCAGCTGGAGCTTCTGCGGGTCCTTGAGGAGCGGCGCGAATTCGGTGACGTCCTTGGCGACGTGCCAGCTGATGCCGTCCTCGTCGGGCTCGGCGGTGCTGGTGCGGAAGATCTCCGCGCCGCCGACGAACACCCCTGCGAGACGGTCGTACTGACGCCCCTTCACACTGGCCGACCAGTCGAGAACGACCTTGCTCCAGGGGCCCGCGCACTTGTCCGGCGGGGTGAGCGTGGTGGTGTACGGCGGCCCGCCGAGGGTGTTGCCGAAGTCGTGCTCGACGGCCGTCACGGCGCAGTGTTCGGTGTCGGGCCGGGAGACCGGCGGCAGCGCGTCGACCGGGTCCTGGTAGTCGACGGCCGGGTTGGATCCGGGCTTCGGGGCACTGCCCGCGTTCGCCGGGACGGCGAACGCGCCGCCGGCCAGGGCGATCGAGGCCGAGACCACGGAGATCCGGCGCAGGGCGCGGACCCATCTGTGTCGGGGCATGTACTTCCTTCGGAAAACGAGTCGGTGATCCGGAATCAGGGATCCAAAAGATGCACAGTGCACCAATCTCGGTCGCCGCCCAAGGGGTTGCCCGCATACCGGACACCCCCGTGCGCCCTGCGGCACGCTACTGACGGATCGCCGACTTCAGCGGTACGGAGGGATCGGCGGCCCGCGTCGGATCGAGCCGCGCCCCCGCCTCGATGAGCTTGCGCCCCTGCGCCAGATCGCGCGGACGGCCGACGGCGAGAACCGCGACCAGCACGCCGTCGCGCAGCCAGCACACCGACCAGGCGGGGTCCGCCGGATCGCCGCGCCACAGCAGGGTGTCGGCGCTCCCGTGGTGGCCCGCGTACTGCACGAACCGGTCGAACTGCTCGGACCAGAAGTACGGAACGGGGTCGTACGTCATCGGCGCCGGGCCGTCACCGGCGGCTGCCCCGATGATGTTGGCGGCGGCGGTGCGCGGGCCCTGGAGCGCGTTGTCCCAGTGGTGGACGAGCAGGCGCTCGCCGTACCGGGCGGAGGGGAACGAGGCGCAGTCGCCGACCGCGTACACATCGGGCTGCGAGGTGCGCAGCGCCTCGTCGGCGGTCACCGATCCGTCGGGGCCGAGTGCGATGCCGGAGCCGGCCAGCCAGCCGGTGGCGGGCCGGGCGCCGATTCCGACGACGACCGCTCCGGCCGGGAGCGTACGGCCGTCGGCGAGGATCACCCGGCCCGGCTCGACGCGGGCGACCCGGGCCCCGGTGAGGAGTTCGGCGCCGCTCTGCGCGTACCAGGCGGCCATCGGGGCGGCGACCTCCGCGGGCATCGCGCCGGCCAGCGGCCGGTCGGCGGCCTCGACGACGGTGACCGCGCAGCCCGCGGCGCGGGCCGCGGTGGCGAACTCGGCACCGATCCAGCCCGCGCCGACGACCACGACGCCGTGCTGCTCGTCGAGGACCGGCCGCAGTCGTGCCGCGTCGTCGAGGGTACGCAGCAGATGGACGCCGGGCACCCCCTCGACCCCGGGCAGGACGACGGGTTCGGCACCGGTCGCGATCACCAGGACGTCGTAGGGGACAGGGCCCGACGCGGTGTCCAGCTCATGCGCCGCGGGCCGCACACCGGTGACTTCCCGCCCCAGTCGCAGATCGATCTCCAGCGCCTCGAAGTCGATGTCGAAGGCGGAGTCCTCGGCCTTGCCGAGCAGCACCGCCTTGGACAGCGGGGGCCGGTCGTAGGGCTGATGCGGTTCGGCGCCGAGCAGGGTGACGGGGCCGGTGAAGCCCTGCTCCCGCAGGGCCACCGCGGTCTGCACCCCGGCCATGCCCGCGCCGACGATGACGACGCGGCGTCCTGCCCGCCGGTCCGGCTGCTCTGACTGCTGCTGATCGCTCACCCGTACACCTTAAGCACCTGACAGATCGTCAGGAAAGGGCGAGTTCCTCGACGGTGCTCGTCCCACTGCCCTCCTGCGACTCCCACTCCCACCGCTCGTCCAGCCGGACCCGGCCGTCCGCGAGGTCGACGACGGTGGAGACACAGTGGCCGGAAGATGTCGTTCCGTCCTGCTTCAGCTGGACGTACCGGAAGTCGAGGGTGTCGCCGGCCCGGGTGCCGACGAGATGGCCGCGCACCACGTCGCCGCCCGTGTAATCGGCCCAGATCCGGCCGTCTTCCTCGTGGTACGTGAAGCGGGTACGGGTACCGACCTGGCCGGGCGCCTGGTCGGCGACCGGTGCCAGGACGAGTCCGTCGAGCGAACGGGCCACGGTGGCTGCTCCCTTACTGGTCCGGGGGGACGGGGTTTAGGGTGGCCAACGTAAAACACTCGCGGGAGCCCGGACGCACCGGGCTGAGAGGGAGGCTGGGGCGGCCTCCGACCGTACGAACCTGATCCGGGTCATGCCGGCGAAGGGAGGGGCTGGAAGCCCATGCGTTCTTCTCGGAACGGAAACGGATCCGATGTCCTGGTCATCGGGGGCGGGATCATCGGCCTGGTGATCGCCTGGCGGGCCGCGCAGCGCGGACTGCGCACGGCGGTCGCCGATCCCGAACCGGGTGGCGGTGCCGCCCGAGTGGCGGCCGGCATGCTGGCCGCCGTCACCGAACTCCACTACGGCGAACAGCTGCTGCTGGGTCTCAACGTCGCCTCCGCCGCCCGCTATCCGGCCTTCGCCGCCGAGCTGGAGGCGACGAGCGGGCAGGAGACCGGCTTCCGTGCCTGCGGCACCCTGGCCGTCGCGCTGGACGCCGACGACCGCGCCCATCTGCGGGACCTGCACGCCCTGCAGCAGCGGTCCGGCCTGGAGTCGGAGTGGCTCACCGGCCGTGAGTGCCGCCGTCTGGAGCCGATGCTCGCGCCGGGCGTCCGGGGCGGTCTGCGGGTCGACGGCGACCACCAGATCGATCCCCGCCGGCTGGCCGCCGCCCTGCTGACCGCCTGCGAGCGGGCCGGGGTGGTCTTCCACCGCGACTGGGTGGAGCGGCTGAGCGTGGTGGGCGACCGGGCCGCCGGAGCGGTGCTCGCCGGGGGCACGGAGCTCGCGGCCGACCAGGTCGTGCTCGCCGCGGGCAGCCTCAGCGGCCGGCTGCCGGGGCTGCCGGACGAGGTGGTGCCGCCGGTCCGGCCGGTGAAGGGCCAGGTGCTGCGGCTGACCGTGCCCGCCGGGTACGCGCCGTTCCTGAGCCGGACGGTCCGGGCCGTGGTCCGGGGCAGCCATGTCTATCTCGTACCGCGTGAGAACGGCGAACTGGTCATCGGCGCCACCAGCGAGGAAATGGGCTGGGACACCACGGTCACCGCGGGCGGTGTCTACGAGCTGCTGCGGGACGCCCACGAGCTGGTCCCCGGCATCACCGAGCTGCCGCTCACCGAGACCCTGGCCGGCCTGCGCCCGGCCTCCCCCGACAACGCCCCGCTGCTCGGCCCCACCGCCCTGCCCGGCCTCCACCTCGCCACCGGCCACCACCGCAACGGGGTGCTGCTCACCCCCGTCACCGGTGACGTCATGGCGGAGCTCCTCACCACCGGCGAGCTGCCCGAGCAGGCCCGCCCCTTCACCCCGCACCGTTTCCCTTCCGCCGCCGTCTCCGTATGTCAGGAGCAGCCCGCATGACCGAGCCCGCACCCCGCCCCGTGCCGGCGTCCCTCTCCGTGTCCGTGAACGGCGAGGTCCGGGTCCTCGCCGCGGGCACCGCCCTGGACGCCCTGGTCGCCACCCTGACCGCCGCGCACTCCGGCGTCGCGGCCGCCGTCAACGAGACCGTCGTACCGCGCGGCCAGTGGTCCGCCACCGCCCTCCTCGACGGTGACCGCGTCGAGGTCCTGACCGCCGTCCAGGGAGGCTGACCATGTCGGACGATCTCTTCACCCTCGGCGACACCGTCTTCGGCTCCCGGCTGATCATGGGTACCGGCGGCGCCCCCAGCCTCGACGTGCTGGAGCGCTCCCTGACCGCTTCCGGCACCGAGCTGACCACCGTCGCGATGCGCCGCCTCGATCCGACCGTGCGGGGCTCGGTGCTCTCCGTCCTCGAACGGCTCTCCATCCGCGTGCTGCCGAACACGGCGGGCTGCTTCACCGCGGGCGAGGCCGTGCTGACCGCCCGGCTGGCCCGCGAGGCGCTCGGCACCGACTGGATCAAGCTGGAGGTGGTGGCCGACGAGCGGACCCTGCTGCCCGACCCGATCGAGCTGCTGGACGCCGCGGAGATCCTGGTCGACGACGGCTTCACCGTGCTGCCGTACACCAATGACGACCCGGTGCTGGCGCGCAGGCTCCAGGACGTGGGGTGCGCGGCGGTCATGCCGCTCGGCTCCCCCATCGGCTCCGGGCTCGGCATCCGTAATCCGCACAACTTCCGGCTGATCGTCGAGCAGGCCCGGGTGCCGGTGATCCTCGACGCGGGCGCCGGTACCGCCTCCGATGCGGCGCTCGCGATGGAGCTGGGCTGCGCGGCGGTGATGCTGGCTTCCGCCGTGACCCGGGCCCAGGAGCCCGAACTGATGGCCGCGGCGATGCGCCACGCGGTGGAGGGCGGGCGGCTGGCGTACCGGGCCGGCCGGATTCCGCGCCGCCACTTCGCCGAGGCCTCGTCGCCGGTGGAGGGGCGTGCGGTGCTGGACCCGGAGCGCCCGGCCTTCCGAGCCGCCGGTACGGCGTGAAGAACGTGTCCCTGTCACGGCTCGGCTGCAGTACGGCCCCGGGACCGCCCCGGCCCGTGAGCCGTGTCCGTGGCGGCTCGTAGACTCGCCTGCGTGGATACGACCCTCCAGGACCCTCTCGTCGGGCAGCTGCTCGACGGCCGCTACCGCGTCGATGCCCGCATCGCCGTGGGCGGCATGGCCACGGTCTACCGGGCCGTGGACACCCGGCTCGACCGGGTGCTCGCCCTCAAGGTGATGCACCCGGCACTGGCGACCGACGCCTCGTTCGTCGAGCGCTTCATCCGCGAGGCCAAGTCCGTGGCCCGGCTCGCGCACCCCAATGTGGTCGCGGTCTTCGACCAGGGCGCCCAGGGGCAGTACGTCTACCTGGCGATGGAGTACGTCGCGGGCTGCACCCTGCGCGACGTGCTGCGCGATCGCGGCGCCCTGCAGCCGAGGGCCGCCCTGGACATCCTGGAGCCGGTCCTCGCCGCCCTCGGCGCCGCGCACCGGGCGGGCTTCGTGCACCGCGACATGAAGCCGGAGAACGTCCTGATAGGGGACGACGGCCGGGTCAAGGTCGCCGACTTCGGGCTCGTACGGGCGGTGGGCGCCGTCACCAACACCACCGGGTCCGTTCTCGGCACGGTCTCCTATCTCGCCCCCGAGCAGATAGAGGCCGGCACGGCGGACACCCGCACCGATGTGTACGCCTGCGGCGTCGTCCTGTACGAGATGCTGACCGGGGCCAAGCCGCATGCCGGCGACACCCCCGCCCAGGTCATCTACCAGCATCTCAACGAGGCAGTCCCACCGCCGTCGGCCGCCGTCCCGGGGCTCCCGGCCGAGCTCGACGACCTGGTGGCGAGCGCCACCGCCCGAGACCCCGAGGTCCGCCCGTTCGACGCGGTGGCGCTGCTCGCCGAGACCCGCGAGGCCCGCTCCGGCCTCACCGACGCCCAGCTGGACGCCGTACCGCCGCAGGCCACCGCCGAGGTGCACGACGCCGCCGAGGACCGCACCAGCGTGATCCCGCGGCTGCTCCCGGTCGGCCAGGGCGTCTCGCACCACACCAGCAGGCTGGAGATGCCCCCGCCCGCGCCGCCGCGGACCACGGCGCAGGACCGGCGCCGCCGCGGGCCGCGGCGCTCGGTGATCGCCGCAGTCGTCGCCGTGCTGCTGGCGCTGGGGATAGGCACCGGTGTCTGGTACATCAACTCCGGGCAGTTCACCCGGGTCCCCCCGCTGCTCGGCCAGACCCAGCAGAACGCCGAGCAGCGGCTCTCGAAGGCGGGTCTGGAGCTCAAGGGCGTCAAGCGGGCCTACAGCGACACCGTGGACCGCGGCAAGGTCATCAGCAGCGACCCGGAGTCCGGCGCCCGCGTCAGGGGCAACGACGCCGTGACGCTCGTCGTCTCGCGCGGTCCCGAGATCGTGAAGGTGCCCGATCTCCAGGACCTCTCGGTCGCCGACGCCAGGCACGAGCTGAAGAATGCCGGCCTGGTGCCCGGCATGGTCACCAAGGAGTTCAGCGAGGAGACGGTACGGGGCGATGTGATCCGTACCGACCCCGTGGCGGGCACCGAGCGGCACCCGGACTCGGCGGTCGCCCTCTTCGTCAGCAAGGGTGCTCCGGTGGACGTCCCCGACGTCACCGGGCTGTCCGTCGAGGACGCCACCGCCGCGCTGGCGGAGGAGGGGCTGAAGGCCGAGGTGCTGCCCCACCGGGTCAATTCCCCCGAGGACGCGGGCGACATCGCCCGGCAGTCGCCGGGCGAGGGCACCGAGGCCGCCGAGGGCGACACCATCGAACTCACGGTCTCCGACGGGCCGCGGATGATCGACGTCCCCGACGTCACCGGCAAGGACGTCGACGAGGCCAGGAGCGAACTGGAGGACGCGGGCTTCGCGGTCAAGGTCGACCGCCCGTTCCTGTCCTTCAGCGACACCATCGCGAGCCAGTCCGTCGACGGCGGCGAGCAGGCCCCCGAGGGCAGCACCATCACCATCAAGACCAAGGGACTCTAGATCCACATGCGCAACCCAGTCGGCGGCCATGTTCCGGTGGCCGGCGGCCTCGCCAAGGTCGGCCTCCCCTACGCCCGCGAGATGGGGGCGGAGGCTGTCCAGGTCTTCGTCGCCAACCCGCGCGGCTGGGCGACCCCGGTCGGCAACCCGGCCCAGGACGAGCGGTTCCGCGCCGAGTGCGCCGCCGAATCCATACCGGCGTACGTCCACGCCCCGTATCTGATCAACTTCGGATCGCACACCGGGGCAACGGTCGAGAAGTCCGTGGAGTCGCTGCGCCACTCGCTGCGCCGGGCCCGCGAGATCGGCGCCCTCGGCGTCGTGGTGCACACCGGATCGGCGACCGGCGGCAGGCCGCGCGAGCTGGCCCTCGCGCAGGTACGCACGCACATGCGGCCGCTCCTGGACGAGCTGACGCACGACGACGACCCGTATCTGCTGCTGGAGTCGACCGCCGGGCAGGGGTTCTCGCTCTGCTCGCGGACCTGGGACTTCGGCCCGTACTTCGACGCGCTGGACGCCCACCCCAAGCTCGGCATCTGCCTCGACACCTGCCACATCTACGCGGCGGGCCACGACCTGACCGGCCCGGCGGGCATGCGGCAGACCCTGGACCTGCTGGTGGCGACGGTCGGCGAGGGCCGGCTGAAACTGATCCACGCCAATGATTCCAAGGACGTGGTGGGAGCCCACAAGGACCGGCACGAGAACATCGGCGCCGGGCACATCGGCGAGGAGCCGTTCCGTGAGCTCTTCTCGCATCCGGCGACCGCCGGCGTACCGCTGATCATCGAGACACCCGGCGGCAAGGAAGGCCACGCGGCGGATGTGGCACGGCTGAAGGGACTGCGCGACCTGGGCTGAGATGCCGTGCGGGCCCCTGGCGCCCGCATCCGATTTCCCATTGAGGAATACCCCACGGGGGTATACGGTTCTTGCTGTCGGCAGGAACCGCCACTCGATATTGGGGGATCGCCATGCAGCACGACACGCACCACGGGCAGCCCAGCCACCACGCGGACCAGGCGAGCCACGCAGACCACACCGGTCACGCGGACCATGCGGGTCACACGGACCACTCCGCCCACCCGGGCCACGCCGCCCACCGCCCCGGCGGGACCGGCTGGGCCATGGCCGCCCGGGCCACGCTGCACTGCCTCACCGGATGCGCCATCGGCGAGATCCTCGGCATGGTGATCGGCACAGCGCTCGGCTGGGACAACATGGAGACGATGGCGCTCGCCATCCTCCTGGCCTTCTTCTTCGGCTACACGCTGACCCTGCGCTCCATCCTGAGGGCCGGCGTCGACTTCCGTACGGCCCTGCGGGTCGCGCTCGCCGCCGACACCCTGTCCATCGCGGTGATGGAGCTGATCGACAACGGCGTGATCGCGCTGTGGCCGGGCGCCATGGACGCCGCCCTCTCCGACGCGCTGTTCTGGGGCGCGCTCGCGCTCTCGCTGGCCGTCGCCTTCGTCGCCACCACACCGGTCAACAAGTGGATGATCGGCCGGGGCAAGGGGCACGCGGTCGTGCACCAGTACCACCACTGAGGAACGGGCCGGACAGGCCCGGGAGCCGTCAGGTCAGAGCTCGGGGCCGTCCCCGGGCTCTTCCTGGTAGGAGTACCGCTGCTCGCTCCACGGGTCACCGATGTTGTGATAGCCGCGCTCCTCCCAGAAGCCGCGGCGGTCGGCCGTCATGTACTCGACGCCCCGGACCCACTTGGGCCCCTTCCAGGCGTAGAGATGCGGCACGACGAGGCGGAGCGGGAAACCGTGCTCGGCGGTGAGCAGTTCCCCACCCTTGTGGGTGGCGAAAAGTGTTCGGTCCGAGGCGAAGTCGGAGAGCCTCAGGTTCGAGCTGAATCCGTACTCGGCCCAGACCATCACATGCGTGACGTTCGGCGCGGGCGGCGCGAGCTCCAGGACCGTACGGGCGAGAACCCCGCCCCATTCGGCGCCGAGCATGCTGAATTTGGTGACGCAGTGCAGGTCGGCGACGACCGAGGTGAACGGCAGCGCCGAGAACTCCTGGTGGTTCCAGCAGTGCTTCTCGCCGTCCGCGGTGGCCCCGAAGACCCGGAACTCCCAGCGGTCGGGCTTGAACTTGGGCACGGGCCCGTAGTGGGTAACCGGCCAACCACGCTGGAGTCGCTGTCCTGGCGGAAGCTCGGACTGCCCTGACGCGCGTTGTTCCCGGCTTTCCGGCTGACCCATGACTCCATGGTGACAGACAGGCAGGGGTGGTCTTGACCAGGGTGGGGGCGATTCGGACAACTCGCAGTAAGCCTGCACTTACTGGACGCCTCTCGGGCGCGATGCGAGGATGCGGCCAACTTGCCCAGTTCACCGGTTGGAAGGAGTCTCTGCGATGCAGGGCGACCCCGAGGTCCTCGAGTTCCTGAACGAGCAGCTGACCGCCGAATTGACCGCCATCAACCAGTACTTCCTGCATGCGAAGATGCAGGACAACTTCGGCTGGACGAAGCTCGCGAAGTACACCCGCTCCGAGTCGTTCGACGAGATGAAGCACGCCGAGATCCTCACGGACCGCATCCTCTTCCTCGACGGACTGCCCAACTACCAGCGGCTGTTCCATGTGCGGGTGGGCCAGACCGTCACCGAGATGTTCCAGGCGGACCGCCAGGTCGAGGTGGAGGCGATCGACCGGCTCAAGCGCGGGATCGAGCTGATGCGCGGCAAGGGCGACATCACGTCCGCGAATATCTTCGAGTCCATCCTGGCGGACGAGGAGCACCACATCGACTACCTCGACACTCAGCTGGAACTGGTCGAGAAGCTCGGCGAGCCGCTCTACATCGCCCAGCTGATCGAGCAGCCGGACAGCTAGAGTCGTTCGCTCGGATCAGGCCGCGTCGGGGAGCGTGATCCCCGGAGCCACGCCCGGGGAGATGCCCGGAGCGATGCCCGGGTCGGCCTTGGATCCGGCATCGGTGGCGGTGTCCTCGGCCGCGCCGGGCGTCCGCTTCCGGTCGAGCAGTTCGCGGCGCGGGCAGGCGCCGCGGCCGAGCATGGCCTGGATCGCCCGGACACAGCCGCCGCAGTCCGTGCCCGCCTTGCAGGCGGAGGCTATCTGCCGGGGTGTGCACGCCCCGGCGTCCGCATGTTCCTTGACCTGCTTCTCCGTGATGCCGAAGCACGAGCAGACGTACACGCGGTTCACCTCCCGGCGGGATCGGTCGTTCACTGCCACCCCGTTTGTCGGTGAGGCCAACCTAACCTTACCCGGCGCCGAAAGGCGTTGAAAGCCTCCGAACGCCCTGTGGGGCACGGATCACATCGATCCGTGCCCCACAGTCGTACGCGTGCTGCCTGCGGTGATGCCTACTGGTCCCGGTACATCTCGGCGACCAGGAACGCCAGGTCGAGCGACTGGCTGCGGTTGAGCCGCGGGTCGCAGGCCGTCTCGTAGCGCTGGTGCAGATCGTCCACGAAGATCTCGTGTCCGCCACCGACGCACTCGGTGACGTCGTCACCGGTGAGCTCGACGTGGATGCCGCCCGGGTGCGTACCGAGGCCCTTGTGCACCTCGAAGAAGCCCTTGACCTCGTCCAGGACGTCGTCGAAGCGACGGGTCTTGTGGCCGGAGGCGGCCTCGAAGGTGTTGCCGTGCATCGGGTCGGTCACCCACGCCACGGTGGCGCCGGACGCGGTGACCTTCTCGACCAGGGCCGGGAGCTTGTCACGGACCTTGTCGGCGCCCATGCGGACGATGAAGGTCAGCCGGCCGGGCTCGCGCTCGGGGTCGAGGCGCTCGATGTAGCCGAGCGCCTCGTCGACCGTGGTGGTCGGGCCGAGCTTGATGCCGATGGGGTTGCGGATCTTCGAGGCGAACTCGATGTGGGCGCCGTCCATCTGGCGGGTGCGCTCACCGATCCAGACCATGTGGCCGGAGGTGTCGTACAGCTCGCCGGTGCGCGAGTCGGTGCGGGTCAGCGCCGACTCGTAGTCCAGCAGCAGGCCCTCGTGCGAGGAGTAGAACTCGACCGCCTTGAACTCGGCCGGGTCCGTGCCGCACGCCTTCATGAAGTTCAGCGCGTTGTCGATCTCGCGGGCGAGCGCCTCGTAGCGCTGGCCGGACGGGGACGACTTCACGAAGTCCTGGTTCCAGGCGTGCACCTGGCGCAGGTCGGCGTAACCGCCGGTGGTGAAGGCGCGGACCAGGTTCAGCGTGGAAGCGGATGCGTGGTACATCTGCTTCAGCCGGTCCGGGTCCGGGACGCGGTCCTTCTCGGTGAAGGCGAAGCCGTTGACGGAGTCGCCGCGGTAGGTCGGCAGGGTCACGCCGTCGCGGGTCTCGGTCGGCTTGGAGCGGGGCTTGGAGTACTGCCCGGCGATCCGGCCCACCTTGACGACGGGCACCGAGGCCGCGTACGTCAGGACGGCGCTCATCTGGAGCAGCGTCTTCAGCTTGGCCCGGATATGGTCGGCCGACACGGCGTCGAAGGCCTCGGCGCAGTCACCGCCCTGCAGCAGGAACGCCTCGCCCTTGGCGACGGCTCCCATGCGGGCGCGCAGCTGGTCGCACTCGCCCGCGAACACGAGGGGCGGATACGACGCGAGGTCCGCGAGTACATCGCGCAGAGCCTCGGCATCGGGGTACTCGGGCTGCTGCGCCGCGGGAAGGTCTTGCCAGGTGTTGCCACCGGCGACGGAGGTATTGGCGTTCACGGTCACAACCCCAACATTACGGGGTCCGGCGGTACGTCCATCCGTAAGCTCAATAGTTGAGACGCGCGCTCGGACGGCATCGGCGTCCGCTAGGGTTCGGGACATGTTCGCGCAGACAAACCAGAACTGGTGGTGGACCGCTCATCCGGCGGCCCACTGACAATCGCGCGCGACAGACCACGCGAAGGCCGCCCGAGGGGCGGCCTTCTCCGCGTTCTGGGGAGCCGTTCCTCCATCCGGAAGGAACACCCCATGCCTCACCGCACCGATGCCGTCATCGGCAGACTCCTGAGTGACGACTGCCCGCCGTTCGCGCTGCTGCGCAGGCGCGCCCCCGGCCGCGACCAGGACACCGTCGAGGTGCTGATCGGCCGGGTACGGGAAGCGGACCGGCTCGCCGATCTCCCCGTCGGTGAGTTGCCCTCGCTCGCCCTGGTGCCGTTCCGGCAGATCGCCGAGCGCGGCTTCGATGTGCGCGACGACGGGACCCCGCTGTCCGTGCTGGTCGCGGACGAGATGTACGAGCTGCCGCTCGCCGAGGTGCTGGACTGCCTGCCGGTGAGGGACGTACGGGTGGAGGGCGGCGCCTTCGACGTCGGGGACGAGGAGTACGCCGGGATCGTCCGGCGGGTCATCGAGGACGAGATCGGGCAGGGCGAAGGGGCGAACTTCGTCATCCGGCGGACCTTCCGGGGTGAGATCCCCGGTTTCGGCCGGGCCGACGCGCTGGCCCTCTTCCGGCGGCTGCTGGCCGGTGAGCGCGGCGCGTACTGGACCTTCGTCGTGCACACGGGTGGCAGCGGGTCCGAAGGGCCCTCCCCGTCGGGGCGGACCCTGGTCGGCGCCAGTCCCGAGGTCCATGTGCGGATGTCCGGCGGGACGGTCGTGATGAACCCGATCAGCGGGACGTACCGCTACCCCGCCGAGGGCCCGACCGCGGAGAGTCTGCTGACCTTCCTCGCCGACCGCAAGGAGACCGAGGAGCTCTCCATGGTCGTCGACGAGGAGCTCAAGATGATGTGCACCGTCGGCGACATGGGCGGGGTGGTGGTCGGCCCGCGGCTCAAGGAGATGGCCCATCTCGCCCACACGGAGTACGAGCTGCGCGGGCGTTCCTCGCTGGATGTGCGGGAGGTGCTGAGGGAGACCATGTTCGCGGCGACGGTCACCGGCTCCCCGGTGCAGAACGCCTGCCGGGTCATCGAGCGGTACGAGCCCGGCGGGCGCGGCTACTACGCGGGGGCCCTGGCGCTGCTGCGGCAGGAGCCGGGCGGGACGCAGACCCTGGACTCGCCGATCCTGATCCGTACCGCCGACATCTCGGCCGACGGCGAGCTGCGGGTGCCGGTCGGGGCGACGCTCGTACGTCACTCCGATCCGGACGGCGAGGTCGCCGAGACCCATGCGAAGGCGGCCGGGGTGCTCACCGCGCTCGGGGTACGGCCCGGCCGGCCGCGGGACGAGGCGGTCCGGCCGCGGCTGTCCGGCGATCCGCGGGTGCAGGCGGCGCTGGAGGCCCGGCGGGACGGGCTCGCGCCGTTCTGGCTGCGGATGCAGGAGCGTACCCACGAGCTGTCCGGCCGGGCGCTGGTGGTCGACGGGGAGGACACCTTCACCGCGATGCTGGCACATCTGCTGCGCTCCTCGGGGCTCGATGTGTCGGTGCACCGCTACGACGAGCCGGGGCTGCGCGAACTGGTGCGGGCGCACGAGGGTCCGGTCGTACTGGGTCCCGGGCCGGGGAATCCGGGCGACACCGCCGATCCGAAGATGCGGCTGCTGCGCGGGCTGGCCGCGGAGCTGGTCCGGGATCACCGGCACGGCCTGCTGGGGGTCTGTCTCGGCCATGAGCTGATCGCGGCGGAGCTGGGTCTGGAGATCGTCCGCAAGACCGTGCCCTACCAGGGCGCGCAGACCCGGATCGAGCTGTTCGGGCGGCCGGAGACGGTCGGCTTCTACAACAGTTTCACCGCGCGCTGCGACGAGGCGGTGGTCACCGAGCTCGCGGCGCACGGGGTCGGGGCGAGCGTGGACGCGGCGACCGGTGAGCTGCACGCGCTGCGCGGACCGGGCTTCGCCTCGGTGCAGTTCCACCCGGAGTCGGTGCTGACACTGCGCGGCGCGGCGATCGTGGCAGAGCTGCTGGCGGGGCTGCCGGTGGCCGGCTGAAGGGGCGGACGGGACCCCGGGGCGATCCGGGGTCTCAGCTCGCCGGGAGCGCCGGGACGAGGACGTTGTCGCTGCGGCGGCGGGCCAGGTAGTCGGCGACGTTCTGCACGGTGGCGTCGATGATCTGCCCCACGGCGTCCTCCGTGTAGTAAGCCTGGTGCGAGGTGACGATGACGTTCGGGAAGGTGACGAGCCGGGCGAGGGTGTCGTCGTCGATGCCCTGGAGCGACTTGTCCAGGAAGAAGAGCCCGGCCTCCGCCTCGTACACATCGAGTCCGACACCCAGGAAGCGGCCCGCGCGCAGTTCGGTGACCAGCGCCGTGGTGTCGATGAGCCCGCCGCGGCTGGAGTTGATCAGGATCGCGTCGTCCTTCATCCGGGCCAGGGCGTCCTCGCCGATGATGTGGTGGGTCGAGGGCAGCAGCGGGACGTGCAGGCTGATCAGGTCGGACTCGGCGAGCAGTCGTTCCTTCTCCACGTACTTCATGCCGAGCGCGACGCAGGCGGGGTTCTCGGCGACGTCCCAGCCGAGCAGTTCCATGCCGAAGCCGTGGGCGATACGGGTGAAGGCCTCGCCGATCTTGCCGGTGCCGATCACGCCCACGGTGCGGCCGCGCATGTCACGGCCGAGGAGTCCGTCGAGCCGGAAGTCGAAGTCGCGGGTGCGGCTCGCGGCCCGGATGATCCGGCGGTTGACGGCCATCGCGAGGGTCCAGGCGAATTCGGCGACCGAGTACGGCGAGTAGTAGGAGACCCGGGCGACCCGCAGGGCGAGGCGCTCGGCGACGTCGAGGTCGATGTTGTTGAAGCCGGTGGAGCGCTGGGCGATCATCTGCGTGCCGCCCGCCGCGAGGGTCTGCAGGACGCTGCTGCCCAGGTCGGCGTTGACGCTGGTGGAGATGATCTCGTAGCCCGCCGCGATGGGGGCGGTGTCCTTGTTCAGGAAGACGTCCAGGCAGCGGACCTCGTGCTGTCCGGCGAAGGCCTTCTCGATCAGCGGCTTCTCGTCGGACTGGACACCGAAGGCCAGGATTTCCACGACTTCTCCTTTTCATCGTGCGGATCAGCAGATCAGGGGCATGGGCCGGTCATCGCGAATATACGGCCCATGTCCCTGCCGCGCCGCTCGGCCGAACGGGGTGTCCGGCGGTCGGCGCCGTGCTGCTCAGGCGTCGTCGAGACCGCGCTCGATCGCGTACCGCACGAGCTCCACCCGGTTGTGCAGCTGGAGCTTGCCCAGGGTGTTCTGCACATGGTTCTGCACGGTGCGGTGCGAGATGACCAGCCGCTCGGCGATCTGCTTGTACGAGAGCCCCTTGGCGACCAGCCGCAGCACCTCGGTCTCGCGCTCGGTGAGCTGCGGGGCCTTGGGTTCGTCGGAGGCGACGGGCGTGGGGTCGGAGGCGAGCCTGCGGTATTCGCCGAGGACCAGTCCGGCCAGGCCCGGTGTGAAGACGGGGTCGCCGACGGCGGTGGACCGCACGGCCTCGGTCAGCTCCTGGGTGCTGGCCGACTTGAGCAGATAGCCGGTGGCGCCGGACTTGACCGCTTCCAGTACGTCGGCGTGCTCACCGCTCGCGGAGAGCACCAGCACCCGCAGCCCCGGGTGGGAGCCGACGAGCTCCTTGCAGACCTGGACACCCGGCATACCGGGCAGATTGAGGTCGAGCACCAGGACGTCGGGGGTGGCGGCCTTCGCCCTGCGGACGGCCTGCGGTCCGTCACCCGCGGTCGCCACCACGTCGAAGCCCGACTCGGAAAGGTCGCGGGCGACGGCGTCGCGCCACATCGGATGGTCGTCCACCACCATCACCCTGATGGCCCGCTCCTCGGCACCCTGGGTGTTCTCCGTGCTCATCTCGCTGATCCTGCCTTCCCCCGTGAAACCTTCGGAACCTTCAACTCGACCTCGGTGCCCTGGCCGGGCACCGAGATCAACTCGGCCGTGCCGCCCAGGTCACGCAGCCTCCCCCGGATCGACAGGGCCACCCCCATCCGCCCCTCGCCCTCGGCCTGGGCGAGCCGCCCCTCCGGGATTCCGGGGCCGTCGTCCCGGACCGTCACGATCACCTCGTCCGGCCAGTCCTCGACGAGGATCCAGGCCTGGGCCTTCTCCCCCGCATGGACCCTGACATTGTCCAGGGCGGCACTGACAGCGGCGGCCAGCTCCATCGCGGCCGCCGGGGCGAGCAGCACCGGAGCACCCGGCTCCGCGAAGCTGACCCGGGAGCCGGCGTGCGGGGCGAGCAGGGAGCGCAGATCGCAGTCGGCCCGGTCCGAGGGTTCGTCGTCGACCTCGACGCTGCGGACCACGGCGCCCTCGGCGGCGTCCTCGGAGACCCGGGTGGTGGGCACAAGACCGCTGGAGACCAGGGTGCGCAGGGCGACCTCCTGCTCCCCGGCCATCCGGCCCAGCTCGGCCGCCTCCCCGCCGAGCGCGGTGCCGCGGCGCTGCACCATCGCGAGGACCTGGAGCACGCTGTCGTGGATGTCCCGGGCCAGCCGTTCCCGCTCGCGGGTGGCGGCCTCGATCTCCAGGGCGCGGGCGAGGGTGCGCTCACTGGCCCTGGCGACCTCGACGACGTACCCGATCGCGATGGAGGCGACCCAGACCAGCAGCACGTTGTGGAAGGTGTCCCGGCTGGGATGGCCGCGTTCGATGATGTTGGCGACGGCGACGAAGGTGGAGGCGAAGGCCGCCCAGCGCCAGCCGCCCTTGATCGCGAAGGCCAGCACGGAACCCGCGGTCCAGATGGACGGCAGCGTCGGGCCGTCGACCTGCTGGGCCTCGAAGTCGGCGAGCGGGGTGAGGAGTATGCCGATGAGCGCGACGGTCAGATCGGCGCCGAGGAAACGCTTGGTGCAGGCGGCGGCGCCCGCGACCTTCGGAAGGGTGGCGAACGTCCAGACCACCATCACCGCCAGGAAGGCGACGGCCACCCACGGCCGGTCGTACTTGTCCCGGCCGAAGACGGAGAGCAGCACCGCGTACAGCATCGTCAGAATGCGGTACGCGGTCAGCGCACGCCACAACGGCTGCTCGACCGACATCCGTACGACCCGCTCGCGCCTGGCCACTTCCCCACCCCCCGGACGGAACCGGCGCACTCACGCGCCGTACCGTTCCTTCAGCCTTGCGTTCCGGACTCGGTGCCCTTGTGCTTCCCCGCCTCGGCGCGGCGCTTCGCCTCGTCCGCGATCTGCCGCTTGGCCGCCGTCGCGTAGATGTCGACGTACTCCTGGCCGGAGAGCTTCATGATCTCGTACATCACCTCGTCGGTGACCGAGCGCAGGATGAAGCGGTCGCCGTCCATGCCGTGGTAGCGGCTGAAGTCGAGCGGCTTGCCGATCCTGATCCCCGGGCGCATCAGCTTGGGCATCACCTGGCCGGGCGGCTGGATCTTCTCCGTGTCGATCATCGCGACGGGGATGACGGGCGCCCCGGTGGCCAGCGCCACCCTGGCGAGTCCGCCGGGCTTGCCGCGGTAGAGACGGCCGTCGGGCGAGCGGGTGCCCTCCGGGTAGATGCCGAAGAGGCCGCCGCTCTCGATGACCTCTATGCCCGCCTTGATGGCCGCCTCGCCGGCGCCGCGGGCGCCCGAGCGGTCCACCGGGAGCTGGCCGACACCCTTGAAGAAGGCCGCGGTCAGCTTGCCCTTCACGCCGGGCGCGGTGAAGTACTCGGACTTGGCGATGAAGGTGACCTTGCGGTCCAGGACGGCCGGCAGGAAGAAGGAGTCGGAGAACGACAGGTGGTTGCTCGCGAGGATCGCCGGTCCCTGCGCGGGAATGTTCTCCAGGCCCTCCACCCATGGCCGGAAGGCGAGCTTCAGTGAGCCGCCGATGGAGAACTTCATTGCGCCGTAGATCAACTCGGGTGCCTCCTGTGTGCTGTCCGACAGACCTTAACCCGTGGGCCGCCCGCGCTCCCGCCCGGCACGGAGCCGATGCCGCGGCCGGAGCCGTGACGGCCCTGGTCGGTGTCAGTCCGGTCGCGTACGGTGAAGTAATCCTTCTGCACTCCCCTTTCGCTCCCCCTTCGAGCCTCACGAACAGGAGACCCCGGTGCCGGTCCTTCCTGGAGCCGAGCCGTTCCGCCACGAGGGCGGAGAGGTCGGCGTCCTTCTCTGTCACGGATTTACCGGTTCCCCGCAGTCGCTGCGCCCCTGGGCCGACCATCTGGCGGAGCGCGGGCTCACCGTCTCGCTGCCCCTGCTGCCGGGGCACGGCACCCGCTGGGAGGACATGCAGCTCACCGGCTGGCAGGACTGGTACGCGGAGGTGGACCGGGAGCTGCGCGCCCTGCTGGAGCGGTGCAGCCAGGTCTTCGTCTTCGGACTGTCCATG
Organism: Streptomyces sp. NPDC006510; assembly: GCF_040611955.1. Taxonomy (NCBI): domain Bacteria; kingdom Bacillati; phylum Actinomycetota; class Actinomycetes; order Kitasatosporales; family Streptomycetaceae; genus Streptomyces; species Streptomyces sp. NPDC006510. Next base: position 30,970 of record NZ_JBEXPH010000017.1, read on the forward strand.
GGTGGCGCGCTGACGCTGCGGCTGGCGGCGAAGCACGGGGACGCGATCAGCGGTCTGGTGCTGGTCAATCCGGCGAACAAGGTGCACGGCCTGTCGGCGTACGCGCTGCCGGTCGCCCGCCATCTGGTGCGGACGACGAAGGGGCTGGCGAGCGATATCGCCCTGCCGGGCTCCGACGAGGTGGGGTACGACCGGGTGCCGCTGCACGCGGCGCATTCGCTGCGGAAGTTCTTCCGCCTGGTAGACGCCGAACTGCCCCAGGTCACCCAGCCGATCGTGCTGCTGCACAGCCCGCAGGACCATGTGGTGCCGCCCGCCGACTCGGCCCGCATCCTCAGCCGGGTGTCGTCGACGGACGTCCAGGAGATCCTGCTGGAACAGAGCTACCACGTGGCGACGTTGGACCACGATGCGGAGCGGATCTTCGACGAGAGCTACCGGTTCATCGGCCGCCTCGCCCCGAGCGTCGGAAAGAAGGGGAGCACGTCAGGTGGCTGAGCACGACGCGGAGCGCGCGGGCAGCGAGGAGGAGCGCGAGCCCCTTCCCGCGGAGGGAGCGGCCGTCCCCGACGACGGCACGGGCCCGCAGGACGCCGCTGCCCAGAAGGCGTCGCCGGGCGCCGACGGCAGCCGGTCCGAGCCGTCGGCGGACGATGATGCCGTGTGGAAGGCGATCGTCGCGGGGTACGGCGAGGAGCCGCCGGACCCGCCGGGCGCCAAGCCGTTCAGGTCGATCGAGGATCTCGCGCTGCTGGAGGACGACGAGCCCGGCGTCCTGGATCCGGACAAGGGGATCGGGACGAAGTCCGCGAAGCCGCCGGAGAAGCCGCTCGGCAGCTCGGTCGTGTTCGCCCCCGGCGTCGCGGGTCCGCGTGACTACGAGGTCGCGGAGCCGAAGGACGACGACCTCGACGACAGCGACGAGGGGCATTTCGTCCCGCCGGAGCCGCCGCCGCTGCCGGAGGCCGATGTCACGGCGAAGTTCGCCTGGCTCGCGGTCGTCGGCGGTCCGGTGCTGATGCTGATCGCGGTGCTGCTGCGGTGGGACATGACCTGGTGGCTCACGACGGTCTGCGTCGGCGGATTCCTGGGCGGTTTCGTCACGCTGGTGGCGCGGATGAACGATGACGACGAGGACGGCGACGACCCCGGGCGCGGGGCGGTCGTCTGATACCGGGCGCCGCGGCGGTCTGAGACCGGGCGCCGCGGCGGGCGGGCCGGTCCGGCTCAGGGCTTGATCGCGGGTACCCGTAGCGCCGCCAGCACCGGCAGGTGGTCGGTGGCCGCCCGCAGGTCCGCGTCGGTGACACCGGGCAGCCCGGCGGGGACACCGCAGCCGAGCACCTCGATCCCTTCCGTCGCGAAGACCGCGTCGATGCGCCGTCGCGGGTGGTCCGGCGCGTAGGTGTTCTCCTCGCCCCACGGCCGGACCGCCCAGCAGTCCTGGAGCCGCCCGGCCAGCCGCCGGAACGCGCTCCCGGTCGGTACGTCGTTGAGGTCACCGGCCGCGATGGCGTGCTCGACGCCCATCGAATCCAGCCGGTCCAGCAACATCTCCGTCTGGGCCAGGCGTTCGTCCCGCTGGAGGCTCAGATGGAAGCTGAGCAGACCGATCCGGGTGCCCGCGATCCGTACCACCGACGTGGCGAAGCCCCTGCGGTGCAGCCCGGGGGTGAGCGGCAGCAGTACGTCCTCGGTGCGCTCCACGGTGGCCCGCAGCGAGCAGAGCAGCAGCGGACCGGCCGCCGTGGCGCCGCCGCTGAGGACGACCAGGTCGGTGCGGGCCGCGAGCCAGGCCGCGCGCTTGCGCCAGCGGAAGAAGCGCGGGGCTTCCTGGATGAGAACGAGGTCGGGGGCGCAGGCGGTGATGACGCGGGCCAGTGCCTCGCAGTCGTCGCGCATCGACCGGATGTTGTAGCTGAGCACTCTGATGACGGCCGAACCATCCGGCTCGGTACGGGAGTCGGGCAGTGGCGTCAGGACCATGCGTCTCACGATACGACGGACGCCCGCCGCTCCCACAGGGGCGCGACGGGCGTCCGGCTCCGTCCGGTCCCGGCCGGCCAGGGCCTGTCCGGTGTATCGGGGTCGGTCAGGGCGCGGCGTCTGGTGCGGTGCATCGCAAGGCGCCGGAGCGTCTTGATAGCGGAGCTGTTCGGACGTTTCGGCAACGCCGCGAGGTGCCGTGCCAGACGCCGCGCCCCGGCCATGATCCGCCGGGACAGGCCCTAGCCCTGGCGGGCGAGGTCCGCCGCGCCCACCAGTCCCGCCTTGCCGCCCAGTTGGGCCGCGAGCACCTGGGCGTGCGGTCGCCATTCGCCGCCGATCAGCCAGCGCCGGAACGACTTGCGGATCGGGTCGAGCACCAGCTCGCCCTCGTCCGACACACCGCCGCCGACGATGAACGCGGACGGGTCGAAGAGCGAGGCGAGGTCGGCGAGTCCGGCGCCGGCCCAGCGGGCCAGCTCGCGGAACGAGTCGATCGCCACCGGGTCGCCCTGCCGGGCGGCCTGGCTGATGTGCTTGCCCTCGATGCCGTCCACCGTGCCGTCGCCCAGCGACAGCAGGATCGTGGCGCTCTCCGGGGTGGCGTTGGCGCGCTGCTTGGCGTACCGGACGAGTGCGCGTCCGGACGCGTACTGCTCCCAGCAGCCCTGGCTGCCGCAGCCGCAGAGCAGCCCGTCCGGGACGACCCGGATGTGGCCGAACTCGGCGGCCACGCCGAAGCGTCCGCGGCGCAGCTTGTTGCCGATGATGATGCCGCCGCCGAGGCCGGTGCCGAGCGTGATGCAGATGACGTCGTCGTGGCCCTGTCCGGCGCCGAAGCGGTATTCGCCCCAGGCCGCGGCGTTGGCGTCGTTCTCGACGACGACGGGAAGGCCGACGCGCTGTTCGACCTTGTCCTTCAGCGGCTCGTGCCGCCAGTTGATGTTCGGCGCGAACAGCACGGTGGCGCGCTTGTCGTCGACGTATCCGGCGGCACCGATGCCTACGGCATCGATCTGGTGGCCCTCGCTCGCGCCGGACACGGCCGTCGCGATCGCGTCCACGATGCCTTCGGCCGTCGGCGGGGTCGGCACCTTGTGCGTCGAGAGGATCCGGCCCTCTTCGTCGACAACTCCAGCCGCGATCTTCGTGCCGCCGATATCGACGCCGATGGTGAGTCCCATGAATCCCTCAGTTCCGGTCGAGCCCCGCTGTGGCCAACCGTACCCGAGCCGGGCCCCCGGCCCATCGGTGCCGATCAGTCCAGGTCGATGTGCTCGCCCCCGGCGGGGCCCTCGTCACGGGGGTCGGAGGGGTCGTCGGCCTTCTTCTCGGTGCCTGCGGGGTCCCCGGCGCCCTGGGTCCAGCGGCGCTCCTGGCCCTCGACGGCGGAGCGGTAGGCGGCGAGGAGTTCGCTGCCGGCCGCGGCGATGTGGTCGAAGACGTCCGGATTGCGCTCGATGACGGGCTCGACCGCGGACTTCGCCTGCTTGATGATCTGCTGCACGGTGCCCTGGGCCGCCGCGCCGAACAGCGGCGACTGGAGGGACGAGACCTTGTCGGCCACGGCGTCGACCAGCTTGCGCAGTTCCTCGGCGGCGGAGCCGGGCGGCGGGCCGTGCTGGGCCCGGCGGCGGGCCTTCTCCGCTTCGAGGTCCTCGGCGCAGGCCTTCGCCCACGCGTCGTCGTCGACGGGACGATCGGTGGCATCGCTCATGGCGGACTCCTGCGACGTGGTGTGCCGGCGGCCCGGCATACGGGGCGCCTACTACCGACGTTACCCGAAGCGTGACGCGCCGTTCAGCCCGTCCGCGGCCACAGGCCGGGGTCCGGCGTGAACCGGACCCGGAGCACCCCGTCGGTGAGGGCGGCGCCGGAGACGGTGCAGCGGCGCAGTCCGGACTCCAGCGGGACGATCCGGTGGAACGGGCCCACGGTGAGCAGCAGTTCGTCGCCGCGGCGGACCAGCTGGAGGTCCTTCTTGACCGCGCCGGGCAGCGGCAGGCACCAGACGAGGACCGGGTCGCCGTCGCCGGACGGCGGGACGGTCACGATCCGGGCGCCGGGCAGCAGTCCGTCCAGGCCGTCCGGGGCGTCGGGGCTCTCGATCCACCAGGGGTCCCCGGCCCGGCCGGGGCTCCGCTCTTCCGGTTCCGGGACCAGCCCGTCGCCCTCGGACGGACCGCCGTCGGGGCCTGCCGTGGTGCCGAGGCGGGTGAGGTCGTCGAGGCCCTGCGGGTCGCGGCCGAGGTGGGGCACTTCGCACAGCGCGGCCTCGGGCGCCCATTCCTCGTACCAGCGGTCGACGGTCTTCTCCTGCTGCGCGGCGAGCGCCGCGAACCAGGGGTCGCCGGAGTGCCTGGGCAGCACCCGGTTCACCGCGAGGGTGTCGACCCGCAGTCCGTGCAGGGCGAGGCCGGTACGGGCGGTGCGCAGGGCGTCCTCGGCGGCGGGGCCGGGCTCCGCGACCAGCCGGAGCGTGGTGTTGCGGTCCTCGATCAGGGCCTGGACGGCGGCCAGCTCGGCGTCCCTGCGGGCGGCCGTCTCGTACAGCCACTGGGCGGGCATGGGCACACCGGCGAGCTGGGCGAGCATCGGGCGCAGAGCGCGGGCGGCCTGGCGTTCCGGGGGAAGCAGCCGGCGCAGATAGCGGCGCAGCTGTTCGGGGAGGGCGAGCAGGGCGAGCGCTTCGCGCAGCGGTGGCAGGTCGACGACGAGGAGGTCGTGGCCGCGGCGCGACCAGTCGCCCTCGGCGGCGCGGCGCAGGGCGTGCAGCAGGGCGAGCTGGGCGCTGCCGGGGAGTTCGGTCAGTTCCTCGCCGTCCAGCCGGTTCCCGCCGAGCAGGTCGAGCACTCCGGACGCCTGGTCCTGGAGGGCGAGGAGTTCGCTGCGGAAGTGCTCGCCGGAGTCGATCCGGGCGGACCACAGCCCGTCGGTGACCTCGGTGGGTTCGGTGGCCTCGGGGAAGCCGGGTATGCCGTCGGCGGTCAGCAGCAGGGTGCGGCGGCCGCGGCGGGCGGCGGCCAGCGCGGTCGCTGCCGCGACGGTGGTACGGCCGGCGCCGCCGGGGCCGGTGACGAGGACCGTACGCATCGGGTCAGACCTTCGGGATGGACTCGACGCGCTTCTTCAGACCGGCCAGGGCCCGGTCGATGATGACCTTCTCCGCCTTGCGCTTGATCATGCCGAGCATCGGGATCTTGACGTCGACGGTCAGCCGGTAGGTGACCTCGGTGCGGTCGCCGTCGCCGAGCGGGGCCAGTGCGTAGGAGCCGTCGATGGCGCGCAGCATCTGGGACTTGACGAGGGTCCAGCTGACCTCGTAGTCGCCGATCCAGGTGTAGGCGAGCGTGTGGTCGTCCTTGATCGCTCCGGCGTCGAGGACGAGCCGGACCTTCTCGGCGCGGCCGTGGTCGTCGGTGGAGAGGACCTCGGCCTCCTTGACCTCGCCGGTCCACTCCGGGTAGCGGGCGAAATCGGCGATCACTCCCATGACGTCGGCCGGTGCCGCCTCGATCGTGATGCTCGAGCTGGTGTGTTCAGCCATCGCCGTGGCTCCTCCAGTGCGGTGTACCGGTGCGTCGGCAGAGGCCTGCCGTCAGAAGGCTATCGCGTGTGCGCGGCGCCTCGTTCCAGGGTCCGGTGCCGGTGTTGTCACCACTCCAGGGCCCAGGGCCTGCCGGTGGACGCGAAGTGACCGACGTTCACGCATTCGGTGGCACCGATCCGCATCCGGCGGACCAGCGGCTGATGGACATGGCCGAACAGTGCGTACCGGGGGCGGGTGCGGCGGATGGCGTCGAGCAGGGCCCGGCTGCCGCGCTCGAAGCGGCGCGCCACCGTGTCGTACGTCAGCTCCGGCACATCGGGCGGGATGTGGGTGCAGAGCACGTCGACCGGACCGAGCGCCTCGATCTTCGCCGCGTACTCCTCGTCGCCGATCTCGTACGGGGTGTTCATCGGGGTCCTCAGCCCGCCGCCGACGAAGCCGAACACGCGGCCGCCGATCTCGGCCCGTTCGCCGTCGAGGACGGTGGTGCCGGGGTGTGCGTACTCGGACCACAGGCCGGGGATGTCGACGTTGCCGTAGGTGGCGTACGTCGGTGTGGGGAAGGCCGCGAAGAGCTCGGCGTACTGCTTGCGCACCGCCGAGACGATCGCGGCGTCGCGGTCCCGGCCCGCCCACAGGCCCCGGCCGAACTCGCGGGCCTCCTCGAAGCGGCGCGCGGTGCGCAGCGCGACGATCCGGTCGGCGTTCTCCACACCGAAGAGGTCGGGGAAGATGCCGCGCGAGTGGTCGGCGTAGTCGAGGTAGAGCACCAGGTCACCGAGGCAGACCAGCGCGTCGGCGCCGTCCCCGGCGCGGGCCAGCGCCTCGGTGTTGCCATGCACATCACTGACCACATGGATGCGCGTGCGCTGTCGGGTCGATGTGCCTGGGCTGTCCGGTCCGGCTCGCATGACGATCACCCTAGAACCCTCCCGGCCACCTGGGTAGAGGCCGTCGGACCTGCGAATTCCTTCGCCCGGTCACGCGGGTGGACTACTGTGCGCCCAAGGATCACCGATCTGTGTGACGCGTAAGACATCTGGCCGGAACCCCCTATCGGGAATCGAGTACTCGTGGGTAACGTCCGGGCAGTCCAGTCGTGCCCACCCCACTGAGCACCTGCCAGTCTTGGACCGCATCCGGTGCGTCGCACAGAGCCGTGGCACCGGAGCCCGATGAGGAGCAGCAGTCTTGCGCGAGTTCAGCCTTCCGGCCCTGTACGAGGTTCCCTCGGACGGCAACCTGACGGATCTCATCCGCCGCAATGCCGCTCAGCATCCCGATGTCGCGGTGATGAGCCGCAAGGTGGGGGGCGTGTGGACCGATGTCGACGCCGCGCAGTTCCTGGCCGAGGTCAGAGGCGTCGCGAAGGGCCTGATCGCCGCGGGCGTCGAAGCCGGTGACCGGGTGGCCCTGCTCTCGCGCACCCGCTACGAGTGGGTGCTGCTCGACTTCGCGATCTGGAGCGCGGGCGCGGTCACCGTCCCGGTGTACGAGACCAGTTCGCCCGAGCAGATCCAGTGGATCCTCGGTGACTCCGGTGCCGCCCTGTGCCTCGTGGAGTCCGATGCGCACCAGGCCTCCGTGGTCTCCGTCCGGGCGGAGCTGCCGGCCCTGAAGGGCATCTGGCAGATCGAGGACGACGCGATCCGTCAGTTGACGGCGATCGGGGAGGACGTCTCGGACGAGACGCTGGACCTGCGGATGGTGAGCGCCAAGGCGGACGACCCGGCCACCATCGTCTACACCTCGGGCACCACCGGCCGCCCCAAGGGCTGTGTGCTCACGCACCGCAGCTTCTTCGCCGAGTGCGGCAATGTGGTGGAGCGGCTGAAGCCGCTCTTCCGTACCGGCGACTGCTCCGTGCTGCTCTTCCTGCCCGCCGCGCATGTCTTCGGACGGCTGGTGGAGGTGGGCTCGGTGATGGCTCCGATCAAGCTCGGCTGCGTATCGGACATCAAGCACCTCACCGATGAACTGGCCTCGTTCCGGCCGACGTTGGTCCTCGGTGTGCCGCGGGTCTTCGAGAAGGTGTACAACGCGGCGCGCGCCAAGGCGCAGGCCGACGGCAAGGGGAAGATCTTCGACAAGGCCGCGAACACGGCGATCGCCTACAGCCGCGCGCTGAGTACTCCTCAGGGCCCGCCCCTGGGCCTGAAGTTGAAGCACAAGATCTTCGACCGGCTGGTCTACGGCAAGCTGCGGGCGGTGCTCGGCGGGCGCGGCGAGTACGCGATCTCCGGCGGTGCGCCGCTGGGCGAGCGGCTCGGCCACTTCTACCGCGGGATCGGCTTCACCGTCCTGGAGGGCTACGGCCTGACCGAGACCTGTGCGGCCACCGCCTTCAACCCGTGGGACCGGCAGAAGATCGGTACGGTCGGCCAGCCGCTGCCCGGTTCGGTCGTGCGGATCGCCGACGACGGCGAGGTGCTGCTGCACGGCGAGCACCTGTTCACCGGCTACTGGAACAACGAGGCGGCGACGGCCGAGGCGCTGGCCGACGGCTGGTTCCACACGGGCGACATCGGCACGCTCGACGAGGACGGCTATCTCGCGATCACCGGCCGCAAGAAGGAGATCATCGTCACGGCGGGCGGCAAGAACGTCGCTCCCGCGGTGATCGAGGACCGGATCCGCGGGCACGCCCTGGTCGCCGAGTGCATGGTGGTCGGCGACGGACGGCCGTTCGTGGGCGCGCTGGTCACCCTGGACCAGGAGTTCCTGGGGCGCTGGGCCGAGGAGCACGGCAAGCCGGCCGGCTCGACGGCCGTGTCGCTGCGCGAGGACCCGGAGCTGCTGGCCGAGGTGCAGCGGGCGGTGGACGACGGGAACGCGGCCGTGTCCAAGGCGGAGTCGGTACGCAAGTTCCGCATCCTGGACTCGCAGTTCACCGAGGAGGCGGGCCACATCACGCCGTCGCTGAAGCTGAAGCGGAACGTGGTGGCGAAGGACTTCGCGGACGAGATCGAGTCGATCTACCGGGGCTGACCGGCATCCGTACGCGAGAGGGCCCGCACGGCGTGTGCGGGCCCTCTCGCGTACGTGGCTCAGAGCAGCGCCCGGAGCCGTTCGGCGAGCAGGTCCCAGCGCCACTTCTCCTCGACCCAGGCCCGGCCCCGCTCCCCCATCCGCTGCCGCAGCTCCGGGTCGCGGAGCAGGGTGACGATCCGGTCTGCCGACTCCTCCACGCTGCCGCCGCTCACCACCCACCCGGTCTCGCCGTCGAGCACCGCGTCGGGCGCGCCGCCCGAGTCGCCGGCCACCACCGGGAGCCCGGTCGCGGACGCCTCCAGGAAGACGATGCCGAGGCCCTCCACGTCGAGGCCGCCGCGACGGGTGCGGCACGGCATGGCGAAGACGTCGCCCGCGCCGTAGTGGGCGGGAAGCTCCTCCCACGGCACCGGTCCGGTGAACCGTACGGACTCCTCGACGCCGGTCTCCGCGGCCAGCCGCTTCAGCTCCTCGGCGTACGGTCCGCCGCCGACGATCAGAAGCACCGCGTCCGGCACCTGCGCAAGGATCGCGGGCATCGCGAGGATCAGCGTGTCCTGGCCCTTGCGCGGCACGAGCCGTGACACACAGACGACGACGGGCCGGTCCGAGAGCCCGAGCCCGGCCCTCGTCCGGTCCCCGCCCGACTCCGGGTGGAAGGTCTTCTCGTCGACGCCGGGCGGCAGTTGGGACATCCGTCCCGCGGCCGCGGGGGTGAGTGCGGGGGCGATCCGGGAGCGGGTGTACTCGCCCAGGTACGTGATCGTGTCCGTGCCCTCGCCGATCCGGCGCAGCAGCTGCCGGGCCGCGGGCAACTGGGCCCAGCCCGCCTCGTGTCCGTGGGTGGTGGCGACCAGGCGGCGGGCGCCGGCCCTGCGCAGCGCCGGTGCCATGAGCCCGAGCGGGGCCGCGGCGCCGAACCAGACGGAGGTGCAGCCGTGCTCGCGCAGCAGCCGCACCGCGCGCCGGGTGACCCGCGGGGTCGGCAGCAGCATGGTCGTGGGGTCGCGTACGACGGTGAACGGCTGCTCGGCGTCGAAGTCGGCGGTGGCCGCGATGCCTTCGGGGCTCCGCTTCCAGGTGGAGGCGTAGACGACGATCCGTCCGGGGTCCAGGCGCAGCGCCATGTTGTGCAGAAATGCCTGGATGCCGCCGGGGCGGGGCGGGAAGTCGTTGGTCACGATCAGGGTCTTGTCCATCCCGGCCGACAGTACCGGGCGGTCCGGCCCCGATGGCTCGCGCACCGGCCGTGCGGGCATCATGGCTCCTCGTACCGAGTGCCCAGCGGGTACCCCCTGATGAAAACGGATGAGGCGGTCATGACGGGATCGACCGGCGCGCGGCTCGCTGTCGCGGTGTGGGCCCTGACCAGGGTCGCGCTGCTGCTCTGCGTCACCAAGGTGATCACGCTGCCCGGACCGGACGTGACCAGTGATGTCTCGGTGATCTACCACGGCTGGTCCGAGGTCCTGAAGACCGGTACGTATCCGGAGTCCGACGTCACCTGGCAGTACCCGCCGCTGGCCGCGCTCGCCATCCTCTCCCCCGCGCTGCTGCCGTTCCTGGACTACGCCTCGGCCTTCTTCGTCCTCGCGTTCGTGTGCGACCTGCTGGTGCTGGGGCTGCTGCTGTACGCGGGCCGGGGGAACGGCCGGTGGGCGGCGGGCGCCTGGGTGTGGGTGGCGGGGGTGCCGCTGCTCGGCACGACCGCGTACGCCCGCTACGACGTGATGGTCACGGCGGTGGCGGTGGCGGCGCTGCTGGCGGGGCTGCGGCATCCGCGGGTGCTGGGGGCGCTGGCCGCCGCCGGTGCGCTGCTGAAGGTGTGGCCGGTGCTGATCCTGGCCGGTACGGCGCGCGGCCGGCGGACGCGGCTGGCGTGGACGGCCGCGGCGGTGACGGCGGCCGGGCTGCTGGTGGTGTGCACCGTGGCGATGCCGGGGGCGCTGGCCTTCCTCGGCGCCCAGCGCGACCGGGGCACCGAGGTCGAGTCGCTGGGCGCGCTGGTCTTCCATGTGGCGCGGCAGTTCGGCTGGCAGGGCCGGGTGGAGTACCACTACGGCTCGATGGAGTTCCTGGGTCCGCACGTGCCGCTGGTGAGCACGCTCGCCCTCGGTCTGTCCGTCCTCGCGTTCGGCTGGCTGCTGCTGTGGCGACTGCGGGCCCGTGAGTTCGGCGCGAGCACCCCGGCGGACGCGGCGTTCACGGCGGTGCTGCTGTTCACGACGACGAGCCGGGTGATCAGCCCCCAGTACATGCTGTGGCTGGTCGGCCTGGCGGCGGTCTGCCTGGTGTTCCGCGAGAGCCGGATGGTGCTGCCGGCCGGTCTGGTGCTGCTGGCGACGGGCATCACCCAGTGGGAGTTCCCGCTCGGGTTCGTGCATGTGGTGACCAGCGACGCGACGGGCGTGACGCTGATGTTCCTGCGCAACGGCCTGCTGGTCGCGGCGACGCTGATCGCCTGCCGTCGGCTGTGGCGGCAGACGGTCCCCGGGGCGGCGCGCGACGGCGGAGGGTCCGCCGCCCGGTCCGGCCTCGACCGGAAGGCGGAGCCGGTCGGCTCCTGAGCCGTACGCCGTGCTCAGCCGAGCGCGGAGCGCAGATACTCCCGCCAGAGCACGATGAAGTCCTGCGGAGTCGTGTCGAGGACCTCGTGCATGGCCTGCTCCACGGCTCCGTCCCGTCCCGAGTGCCCTCCGACGGCCCGGTAGAAGGCGAGCAGCTTCTTCTCGCCCCAGTGGTCGGCGATCAGCTCGCAGGCCGCCCAGCCGCCCTCGTACGCCCGCGCCAGGCGCGCGGGGTCCCCCGCGAAGCCGAAGTCCTCGTCCGTGGGGAGCGCGGCGGGCAGATCGCCACGCAGGACGGCGTCCGCGAGTTCGGGTGCGATCCGTGCGGCGGCGCGGTCCTCGGCGCGGTAGGCCGCCCAGTCCGCGAAGCCCTCGGAGAGCCAGGTCGGGGTGGCCGAGGAGGTGCGGGCGCGGGTGGCGACGTGGGTGGTCTCGTGGGTGAGGACGACTTGCTGCCCGAAGGCGCCGAGCGTGCCGTACGCCTGCGGGTTGACGATCACCCGGTCCGCGGGGTTCCGGCCGGTGCCGCCGGTCCGCCCGGTGGTGACGGCGGCGATGCCCCGGTAGTCCGCCGCCGTCGACCCCAGCAGCCCCGCCATGTCCTCCACCGTCCGCGGTACGAGCACCACGACCCGGCCCGCCCAGCGTTCCGGCCAGGCACGGGAGACGGCGGGCACCGCGCGGTCCGCGGTCCGGGCGATCCGGCGCAGCTCCTGCTCCGTGCGGCCCACCCCGAGGACCAGGCTGTGCTTCCCGGGCACCACCCGGACGTCGCCCTGCTGCCAGAGCTGCCGGCCGTCCTCCCCGTCCGCCGCCCGGTCGCCGGCGACGTACCAGCGGCCGTCCGCCCGGTCCCGCCTCAGGTCGAGCACCCGGTCCGCGGTGACCGGGGCGGCGTCGTAACCCTTGATCCGGTAGCGCAGCTCGACGTCGGCGGTGGCCCGGTCGGCGCCCCGCGCGGTCACGTCGTGCAGCCGGTACGTCCATGAGCTCAGCGGTATGTCCGCGAGGTTGCCGAGTTCCCGGCGCTGGGCCGTGCGCAGCCCGGTGGCACGCGGGTCCGTGGTGGCCAGATAGGCGTCCGTGTCGTGGGCCAGCACGGCGGCCGCCCGGCGGTCCAGCGTGGCGCGGACACCGCGGGTGGTGGAGCCGGGGGCGGCGTCGTCGGGGGCCGCGCAGCCGGGGGCGAGCAGCAGCCCGGCGAGCAGCGCTCCAGCCGCACGCCGTCCCGCTCTCCTTCCCCGCCCATCACTCACCCGATCGAGGGTACGGTCAGACGCGGGTGACCGACGAGACGGGCATCATGCCGACCGGGTCGTAACGGACCGCGGCGCCCGGGTACGGCGCGTGGATCACCTGGCCGTTGCCGACGTACATCGCGACGTGGCCGGCGTCCGCGCGGTAGACGACCAGGTCGCCGGGGCGGGCCGCGGAGAGCGGCACCATGTGTCCCGCGTACCGCTGGGCCTGCGAGGTGCGCGGCAGGCTGACCCCGGCCTGGGCGTACGCCCACTGCATCAGCCCGGAACAGTCGAATCCGGCCGGCCCGTTGGCCCCCCAGACGTACGGGCGGCCCAGTGCCTGCCGGACCGCCATGACGGCGGCCGCCGCGCGTGCGGAGCCGGCCGGCAGATCGGCCATGGCGGGGTAGGCGCCGTCGCGGCCGGAGCGCGAGGCCCGCTCGAACTCCGCCCGGTCGGCACCGGGCAGCGTGTCCAGCAGCTTCCTGGCCTCGGCGAGTTTGCGCTCGACGGTCCGTTTGTGGCGGGTGGCGGCCGCCCGGTTGCGCTCCAGTTCGGCCAGCGCGCGGGCCGCCTCCGCGCGGGTCTGCGTGAGCCCGCGCTGGACCTGCTGGAGTTGGCGCAGCTCGGTGGCCTGAAGGCCGGTCAGACGCTCCAGTACGGCCGCCCGGTCGAGGTAGCTGTCCGGGTCGGAGGAGAGCAGCAGGGCGAGCGAGGGGTCGATGCCACCGGAACGGTACTGCGCGCTCGCCGCCGAACCGAGCACCGTACGCATCCGGTTGACCTGCTCCTGGCCGCGGGCCGCCCGGTCCTGGGCCCGGTCGACCTCGCCGCGCAGCCGGTCGGCGTTCTCACCGGCCTTGTTGTACCGCTCGGTGGCCTGCTCGGCCTGGGTGTACAGCCGGTCGATGCGGGCCTCGGGGGTCCGGGGCGCGTCCTGCGGGTCGGCGTTCGCGGTGGCCGCCCCGAGGGTGGCGGCGGCGGTCGCCGCCGCGGCCGACAGAACGGTGGCCCGGACGCTCAGGTTGAGGCCGGGCTGTGTGGAACGGCGATGGGACACCACAGGACGCCGCACTCCCTTCCGCTGTACGCAGCCGCGCGCAGCCCCTGCCACCCGGGGCGGGCGGACCGACGAACGGGAGCTGCACGGCAGGCAGACAGTAGCCGGACGGTCACGGAGCGGCGAACGGCCGCGCCGGGCGGAAGGCAACAGAAACGGCGACGCCCCGCCGGTGACCTGTGGTCTCCGGCGGGGCGGACGGTCTGCGCGGGCGCGGGAATTCGCCCGTTCGGACGTCGTCAGCCGACGCGCACGCCGAACTGGAAGCTGCCGATGGTGTCCATCGACTCGAAGCGGACGAACGTGCCCGGGTACGGGGCGTGCAGGAGGGTGTTGTTGCCCGCGTAGAGGCCCACGTGCGAGGTGTTGTTGAAGAAGACCAGGTCGCCCGGCTTCAGCGCGCTGCGCCCGATGTGGACACCGTCGTTGACCTGGGTGTACGTGACCCGGGAGATCTGGACGTTGGCCTGGGCATAGGCCCACTGGGTCAGCCCGGAGCAGTCGAAGGACCCGGGGCCGGTACCGCCACGGCCGTACGGCTTGCCCACCTGGGTCTTGGCGGCGTTCAGGGCGGCGGCACCCCAGGCGGAGGCGGGGACCTCGTTGCCCAGCTCGACCCGGTCGCCCGCGGAACGGCTGGCGCGCTGCTGGTCCTCGCGCATCTTCGCGCGCTCGGCGGCGGTCATCGAGTTGAGCAGGCGCTGCGCCGCGCCCAGCTTGGTCTGGAGGGTCTTCTTCTTCTCGCCGAGCGTCTTGCGTACGTCCGCGAGGTCACCGAGCTTGTCCTGGGCCTCCTTGCGCTGCTGCGCGAGGACCCGCTGCTTCTCCTGGATCTTCCCCAGGGTCTCGGTCTGCTTGGCCGTCAACTGGTCGAGGGCCGAGGCCTCGTCGAGGAAGGTGTCCGGGTTGGACGAGAGGAAGAGCTGCACCGACGGGTCGATGCCACCGGAGCGGTACTGCGCCGCGGCGAGCGAACCGAGGCCGTTGCGGAGCGTGTTGATCTCCTGCTGGCCTCGGGCCACCTTGTCCTGCAGCGCGCTGACTTCCTTCTGCAGCTTCTGCTGCTTCTCCTTGGCGCCGTAGTACTTCTCGTTGGCCTCGCCGGCCTCGTGGCTGAGCTTCTCGACCTTCGCCCTGACTTCGCCCTTGGAGGGCTTCGGGTCGGCGTGGGCCGCCTGGGAGGTCAGGGCCACAGCCGCGGCGGCGGTCGCGGTGAGCACGGTCACACGGGCGCGGCTCGGCTGCTTGGGACGACGGTGGGACGCCACGGAGGCGAGCTCCTTCTTCCTCGAGCCGCCTACCGGGCTGTGGGGGATTCGAATCCCCGGCTCCGTGCACGTCACGGACTCGGCGGTGCCTTCACTGTCACCCCGGATGGGTGATCAACCGTGCGAAGGTTCGAGGCCCGACCCTAGTGACCATCTTGTGATCAGTTCAAATCCTCACACGAAAAATCTCGTCACAGGCTGCACTTCTTTACCCACGACGCACGGGCTGTAGCGGTGACTTGACGGTCCGTTCCCTGATTTCCACCAAGACCCGGCAAGTGCCGCTAGACACGCGAAAGGCGCTTCAGGAGCAAGACGGACGCAACGGGCCTGGCGCCCGCCATCGCCACTCCGTCGGCGACTTCGCGGTCGGTGGAGACCACCACGACGGGTCTGCCCGGAGGTTCGGCGCGCGCCAGCTGACGGATGAGCTCGTCGGCGGTCACACCGGGCTTGCTGAACAGCACCCGGACCCCGCGCGGCGGTGCGAGCAGCACCGGGGCCGCCAGCTCGGCCCCGTCGAAGACACAGGTCATCTCGGCGCCGGTCTGCGCGGCGAGCACCGAGAGCCCGCCCAGCAGCCGCAACCGCTGCTTCTCCAGCGGCAACTGCGGATAGCCGGTCTTGGTGACGTTGTAGCCGTCGACGATCAGATGCGCCTGCGGCAGCGCGAGCAGTTGGTCGAGCAGGGCCGGGTCGGTCTCCGAAAGCGCCCTGGCGGCAATGTCCTTGGGCGACAGCCGGCCCGGCTCGACCGCGTCGACGCTGTCCGCGGGACGCATCGAGGAGGGCGGCAGGGCCAGTTCACGGCGGAGCCCGCTCGCCGCGTCGAGCACCGTGTCCAGCAGCAGCCGCAGCCGCATGTCCTCGACCGAGCGGCCCTCCCTGGCGGCGCGGCGGCCCGCCTCCACGGACGCCTCGGCCTCACCGAGCCGAGCCTTGAGCCGGCGGCTCTCGCTCTCCGCCGCGGAGACCTGGGCGGCCGCCTCGGACCGTACGGCGTCGGTCTCGGCCCGGCTGCGGCGCAACGCGGCCTCGCCGCGCTTGACCTCGTTGACGGCGCTGCGCAGCTTGCGCTGAAGGGATTCGGCTTCCTTGCGGGCCGCGTCCAGCTCGCCGCGCAGCCGCTCCGTCTCGCTCTTCGTCTGGGAGCGGGCGCGGACGAGTTCCTCGCGCAGCCGCTCCAGTTCGCGGCGGCTCTCCTCGTCGGCGCGCTCGGCGTCCGCGCGCTGGGCCTCCTCGCCTGCGGCGGCGACCAGCTTGACCCAGCCCGCCGGGCGCAGCACATAGGCCGCCGCGGCCACATCGACGGGGTCGGCCGCGGCGGGCGGCGCACCGGCTTCCAGGGCGGCGGCCAGCTCCGGCTGCTCCTCCTTGAGCCGCTCGCCGATGCGCTGCCGGAAGAGCGCGTCGCCCTCCAGGGCGGCTGCCATCGCGTTCCCGGCGAACTTGGCCCGCCGGGTCGGGGTGAAGCGGGCGTACTGTCGCAGCTGGGCCGGGAGTTCGGTGACCGTCAGGCCGCCGAACGCGTCCGAGACCAGCGCCACGACCCGCCGCCGTACACCTTCGGGCAGCGGGCGGTCGAGCGCCTCCACGGCGCCGTCGGCCGCCTCGGCCGACTCGGCGCCGCCAGCGGGCTGCTCCACCATCCGTCACCCCAAATGTCTGTGGGCGCGGCTCCGTCAGGAGTCGGCACCCGGCCTGTCCACCAGTTCGATCTGGTCCACCGCGTTGCACCAACGGCAGCGCACCGACTCGATGGTCTCACTGACCACCTCGCGTTCCTCGACGCTGGACTCACCGGCCAGGTCGAGATGGACATATTCGACGACCTTCGAGGAGCGCGTCACGTCGAAGCGCGTGAGATTTCCGCAGAGCGTGCAGCGCCAGCGGGTCCCGTCGGTCGGCTGGGGAACCGTCGTCATCGTTGCGTCCTCTTTCGTCGAGCCTCGTGCTGCCTTGCTTCAAGGATCTCGCGGTGCGCCGTCGAACTGCGGATGTCCTGCCGCAACCCTACGGCCTCGCCGTGTCCCCCCGACACGGCGAGGCGGTCTGTCCCGTTCCCTCCGCTTGCGTCATGCTCTGTTCATGATCGATCGGCGAGCTGTGACCGGTGGGCTGCTGCGTACGGTCACCCCGGGCGGACCATTGGTGACCCATGCCCTGATCGCGGCCTGCTCCCTGGTCTTCGTGATCAGCCCGCTGTCCGGCTTCAACCCGGTCCCCGGCACCGCCGACGCCCTGCTCGCCGCCCAGGCCGGGTACTTCGAACGCTGGGGCGTGATCCCCAGCGAGCTGTGGGAGGGCTCCGCGCGCGCCCTGCTCACCCCCCTCACCGCCCTCTTCGTGCACGGCAGCTGGCTGCATCTGCTCGGCAACTTGCTCTTCCTCTACGTGTTCGGGGCGATGACCGAGGAGCGCATGGGCCGGGTCGGGTTCACCTTCTTCTATGTCATCTGCGGCTATCTCGCCCTGGTCGCCTACGCGGCCGCGCACGCCACGTCCGACCAGACACTGGTGGGCGCGTCGGGGGCGATCTCGGCGGTGCTCGGGGCGTTCCTGTACCTGTTCCCCCGGGCCCGGGTCACCAGCCTGTTCCCGTTCCTCTTCTTCCTGCCGCTGCGCTTCCCCGCCTGGATCGTGCTGGTCTTCTGGTTCGTCCTGCAGTGGCTGGCGGTCCAGGGTGCGGGCAGCGGAGGGCCGGGCGTGGCCTATCTGGCCCATGTGGTGGGCTTCGCACTCGGCTTTCTCTACGCCTGGGGGCGTTACCGGCGTACGGATAGAGTGAAGGCACCAGCCACGGCCACCGAGGGAGACAGCCAGCCGTGATCACCGCGATCGTGCTCATCAAAACCAGCGTGGACCGGATTCCCGAGATCGCCGAGGCCATCGCCGCGCTGGACAGTGTCAGCGAGGTCTTCTCGGTCACCGGTACGTACGATCTCATCGCCATGGTCCGGGTGGCCAAGCACGACGATCTCGCCGATGTCATCCCCGGCCGGATCAGCAAGATCCCCGGCGTCGAGGCCACCGACACGCATGTGGCGTTCCGTACCTACTCGCAGCACGACCTGGAGGCCGCCTTCGCCATCGGCCTCGACGCATAGGCACACCCTTCACGGTGTGACACTTCGGCGGGGGACGGGCTCGACTGCCCGTCCCCCGCCGAAGTGCTGTGTGCCGTCAGAGCTGCGCCGCACCCCGGTCCGGGACGCAGCGGCCGTCCTCGGTGCGGTACTTCCACTGGGCGCCCTCGCTCACCAGCTCCCTGACCGCGCGGACGAAACGCTCGATGTGCTCGTCCGGGGTACCGGCGCCGAAGCTCACCCGGATCGCGTTGAGCGACCGCTCCCCCGGCTCGGCCTCCGGCGCACCGCACTCGCCGACCTCCTGCGGGTCGCTGCCCAGCAGGGTGCGGACCAGCGGGTGGGCGCAGAACAGGCCGTCGCGGACCCCGATGCCGTACTCGGCGGAGAGCGCGGCGGCGAAGTGCGAGCTGTTCCAGCCCTCCACCACGAAGGAGATGACGCCGACCCGCGGGGCGTCGTCGCCGAACAGCGAGAGCACCTTGACCTCCCGAACCCCGGCGAGCCCGGTCCGGACGGCATCGACGAGGTACTGCTCCCGGGCGACCAGGTCGTCGAAGCCCGCCTCGGTGAGCGCCTTGCAGGCGGAGGCGATGGAGTACACACCGATGACGTTGGGGGAACCGGCCTCGTGGCGGGCGGCGGTGGAATGCCACTCGACGTCCACACCGCCGTCGGTGCGACGGGCCACCTTGCGCGAGGCGCCGCCGCCCGCGAGGTAGGGCTCGGCCTCCTGCAGCCAGTCGGCCCGGCCGGCGAGGACGCCCGAGCCGAAGGGCGCGTACAGCTTGTGTCCGGAGAAGGCGACCCAGTCCACATCCAGGTCGGCGATGTCGACGGGGTGGTGCGGGGCGAGCTGGGCGGCGTCCAGCACGATCCGGGCACCGTG
Source organism: Streptomyces sp. NPDC006510 (assembly GCF_040611955.1). Classification (NCBI taxonomy): domain Bacteria; kingdom Bacillati; phylum Actinomycetota; class Actinomycetes; order Kitasatosporales; family Streptomycetaceae; genus Streptomyces; species Streptomyces sp. NPDC006510. Next base: position 49,608 of record NZ_JBEXPH010000017.1, read on the forward strand.
CGCGTGCGCGGCGGCGGCCAGCTCCTTCACCGGCCAGAGTTCGCCGGTGACGTTGGAGGCGCCGGTGACACAGACCAGCGCGGGGCCGTGGGGCTCGCGGTCGGCGAGCGCCCGCTCCAGCGTCTCGACGGCCTGGGCGGGGGTGCGCGGGGCGTTCAGGTACGTCACCCGGGCGTCGCGCCACGGCAGCAGCGAGGCGTGGTGCTCGGTCTCGTACACGAAGACCTGGCAGTCGGCCGGGACGACCGCGGCCAGCAGGTTCAGCGAGTCGGTGGTCGAGCGGGTGAAGATCACCTGGTCGTCGGCGCGGCAGCCGAGGAACTCCGCGACGGTCGCGCGGCTGTTCTCGAAGAGGTCCGTGGAGAGCTGCGAGAGGTACCCGGCCCCGCGGTGGACGCTGCCGTAGTACGGGGCGTACGCGGCGACGTCGTCCCAGACGCGCTGGAGCGCGGGGGCGCTGGCGGCGTAGTCGAGAGCGGCGTACGTGACCTCACCGCCGGTGACCAGCGGAACCGTCACATCCTTGCCCAGAACCGGCAGAGGGGCACAAAGCGACTGGTCGGCGGCAGCGGTGAAGACAGACATGGCGAACTCCCGTAAGAGGCAGGCGAATTGCATGCGCCGGCGGATACGCGGCAGCGCAGCGGAAAGTGAAAGAGGGGTGTGCGGAGGAGGGCCGGAAGGCCCTATCGCATTCGCGTGCTCACAAGAGGCTCCCTAGGGACCAGGACCCCGGGGGCTGGCATTCACAGATGCCGAGGGGCCCGCGCTTGCCGCAGACCTCGCTGCCTACGGCCTGGTCTTCACCCGGGGCACCCCGCCACGGACGGAGGGTTGCCGGACAGCGGGCCGGGGCCGTAGTCGCTGTCACTCATGACCTGCCCAGCATCTTGCCATACGTACGAAGACGCGCAAGGCGCAGTCCAGGATCCGGACTTCGCCCCGCGCCACATCTCCGCCCGTTCAGGCGTTGCTGACCGCCACCCAGCGCTCCAGCGCGCGGGCCGCCGCCCCGGAGTCGATGGACTCGGCGGCCTTCGCGATACCGGCGGCGAGCTGCTCGTTCAGCGTGCCGTCCGTCGGGTCGAGGGCCACCAGGGCCGCCGCCGAGTTGAGCAGCACGGCCTCCCGCGCGGGGCCCCGCTCGCCGGCCAGCACCCGCCGGGCCACATCGGCGTTGTACGAGGCGTCCGCACCGCGCAGGGCCTGCACGGGCACCAGTTCCAGGCCGACGTCGCGCGGGTCGAACGCCTCCTCGCGCACCGTTCCGTCCCGGACCACCCATACCCGCGAGGTCGCGGTCGTCGTCAGCTCGTCCAGGCCGTCGTCGCCGCGGAAGACCAGCGCCGAATTGCCGCGCTCGGCAAGGACTCCGGCGACGATGGGCGCCATCTTCAGGTCGGCCACGCCGACGGCCTGGGAGCGCACCCTGGCCGGGTTGGTGAGCGGCCCGAGAATGTTGAACGTCGTCGGCGTGCCGAGCTCCTTGCGGGCCCGGGCGACATAACGCAGGGCGGGGTGGAACTTCACCGCGAAGCAGAAGGTGATGCCCGCCTCCTCGGCGACCTCGACGACCCGCTGCGCGCTGAGGTCCAGGTTGACGCCGAGCTTCTCCAGCACGTCGGAGGAACCGCTCGCCGACGAGGAGGCGCGGTTGCCGTGCTTGACGACCTTGGCGCCGGTACCGGCGACGACGACCGCCGACATGGTGGAGATGTTGACCGTCTTGGCGAGGTCGCCGCCGGTGCCGACGATGTCGACCGTGCGACCGGGTACGTGGATGGTGTTGGCGTGCTCGTACATCGCCCGCACCAGGCCGGACACCTCGTCGATGGTCTCGCCCTTGGCGCGCAGGGCCACCGCGAACCCGGCGATCTGCACATCGCTCGCCTCACCGCTCATGATGCGGTCCATCGCCCACGCGGTTTCGTCGGCGGTGAGGTTCTCGCCGCGCAGCAGGGGGTTCAGCACACCGGGCCAGGAACGGTCCGCCACGCTGTCGCCGCCGATCGGGGTCACAACGTTCATGGTCCGCTCCTGGGTCCACAGCCGGTAAAAGGGATCGCCTCCACCCTATCGAGCGCCGGGGACGGCAAAGAGCCCCGTCCATCGAATGGACGGGGCTCCCGCTGTGGCGATCAGTTCAGGCGATCAGTGGTGACCGTGGCTGCTGGTGATCTCCTTGTACTCCTCGACGGTGGGCTTGGCGATCTGGTTGTTCTCGCCGAAGTAGCCCTTGCTGAGCCGGGCCCGCAGCTTCTGCAGGAGAGACACCTTGCGCTCGACACCGTTCTCGTCGACCGTCGGGCCGATCTCGACCGGCTTGTACTGCTCGTGCGCGGTGAGCGTGTGCAGCTGCTCGGGGCTGAGCGGCTCGTGGATCTCGACGAACTCACCGTGCGGCAGGCGCTTGATGATGCCGGACTCGCGCCCGTGCAGCACCTTCTCCTTGTCGCGGCGCTGGAGGCCGAGGCAGATCCGCCGGGTGGCGATGAACGCGAGGACCGGGCCCGCGAAGATGAAGATCCGGACGAACCAGGAGATGGCGTTCAGCGACAGGTGGAAGTGCGTGGCCCACAGGTCGTTGGCACCGCCGATGAAGACGACGACGTACTCGGTGATCCAGGCGACGCCGAAGGCCGTCCGGGTCGGGGCGTTGCGCGGGCGGTCCAGGATGTGGTGCTCGCGCTTGTCCCCGGTGATCCAGGACTCGACGAACGGGTAGACGGCGATGACCCCGAGCACCAGTCCGAAGACCATCAGTGGGATGAACACACCCAGGACGAGCGTGTGGCCCCAGAGGTTGATCTCCCAGCCGGGCATCACTCGGATCAGTCCCTCGGCGAAGCCCATGTACCAGTCGGGCTGGGCGCCGGTGGACACCTGGTCCGGACGGTACGGGCCGATGTTCCAGATCGGGTTGATCGTGGCGATGGCCGCGATGACGGCGATGATGCCGAAGACCAGGAAGAAGAAGCCACCGGCCTTCGCCATGTACACCGGCAGCAGCGGCATGCCGACGACGTTCTTGTTGGTCCGGCCGGGACCCGCGAACTGCGTGTGCTTGTGGTAGAAGACCAGGATCAGGTGCGCCACCAGCAGACCGAGCATGATACCCGGCAGCAGCAGGATGTGGATCGAGTAGAACCGGCCGACGAAGTCGTGACCGGGGAACTCTCCGCCGAACAGGAACATCGAGATGTACGTGCCGACAACCGGCATCGACAGGATCGCGCCCTGGGTGAAGCGGACACCCGTACCGGACAGCAGGTCGTCCGGGAGCGAGTAGCCGGTGAAGCCGGTGAACATGCCCAGCACGAACAGCAGGAAGCCGAACAGCCAGTTGATCTCACGCGGCTTGCGGAACGCACCCGTGAAGAAGACGCGCATCATGTGCACGAACATGCCGGCCAGGAAGATCAGCGCGGCCCAGTGGTGGATCTGGCGAACGAGCAGACCGCCGCGGACGTCGAAGCTGATGTCCAGCGTCGAGGCGTAGGCCGCGGACATCCGGATGCCCTGCATCGGCTCGTACGAGCCGTGGTACACGACCTCGCTCATGCTCGGGTCGAAGAACAGCGTCAGATACACACCCGTGAGGATGATGATGATGAAGCTGTAGAGCGCGATCTCCCCGAGCATGAAGGACCAGTGGTCCGGGAAGATCTTGCGCATGTTGGCCTTGGCCAGGGAGTAGATCCCGAGCCGGCCGTCCGCCCAGTCGGCCACCCGCTCACCGGCGGGCGCCTTGCGCTGTGTGTCGGTCGCAGTACTCATCCGCGCTCCCAGAAGGCAGGACCGACGGGCTCTTCGAAGTCACCGAGCGCTTCGAGGTTGCCCTCGGCGTTCACACCGATCCGCAGCTGCGGAAGGGCGTGACCGGCCGGACCGAAGATGACGCGGGCGCCGTCGGAGAGGTCGAAGGTGGACTGGTGGCACGGGCAGAGCACGTGGTGGGTCTGCTGCTCGTACAGACTGATCGGGCAGCCGACATGGGTGCAGATCTTGGAGAAGGCCACGATTCCCTCGTGGGCCCACTCGCGCTCGCGCTTGTCCTTGATGTTGTCCGGCTCGATGCGGATGATCATCAGCGCGGCCTTGGCGATCTGGTTCTGGAAGTCGTGCGCGCTCTCCTCCAGGCCCTCGGGCATGGCGAAGGTCAGCGAACCGACGGCGACGTCCTCGGGACGCAGCGGCTCCATCGTGTTCATGTTGATGAGCTGCTTGCCCTTGGCCCACAGGGTGGAACGAAGCTTCTTCTCCGGCAGCGGACCGAGGTCGCGCAGCAGCACCACACCGGAGAGCGGCACCAGGGCCAGCGCGCCGAACATGGTGTTGCGGATCAGCTTGCGCCGTCCGAACGCGGACTCCTCGGCACCCGCCGCGAAGTCCGCCAGAACCTTCGCCTTGACCTCGGGCTCGGCCTCGATGGCGTGCCGGTCGTCGGCGACCTCCACGTCGGACATCAGCGTGCGCGCCCAGTGGACGGCGCCGGCGCCGATCGTGAAGAGGGCCACGCCCAGGGTCAGACCCAGGGAGAAGTTGAGCGCGCTCACGTGGCCGAAGGGCCAGATGTACACGATCTTGTCGACCGGGAAGATGACGTACGAGGCGATGAAGCCGACCGTCGCCAGCATGGACAGCGTGAACATGAACGCGACGGCGCGCTCGGAGCGCTTCGCGGCCCGTTCGTCGATGTCCTGGATGCGCGGCTTGTGGGCCGGCAGCCCCGGGTCGGCGAACGGGTCGTCCGCGACCTTCACCGCGTCGTGCGCGGGTTCCTGCTCAGCAGGCAGTTTCTCGTCTGGAATCTCTTGGCTACTCATGACTTCTTGGCCTTAGCGGTGTGGGCCGCGACCCAAATGGCAACTGCGATCAGTGCGCCGAGCCCGAAGATCCAGGCGAACAGACCCTCGCTGACCGGCCCCAGGCCACCCAGCTTCAGACCACCCGGGTTCTCCGACTGGCTGCTGTTCACGGTCTGGATGTACGCGATGATGTCCCGCTTCTGCTGCTCGGGCATCGTCGTGTCCGGGAAGGACGGCATGCTCTGCGGGCCGGTCTGCATGGCCTCGTAGATGTGCTTCGGGTCCACGCCTTCAAGGCTGGGCGCGTACTTGCCGTTCGACAGCGCGCCGCCCTCACCGGTGAAGTTGTGGCACTGAGCGCAGTTGGAACGGAACAGGTCGCCACCCTTGGCGATGTCCGCACCGTCAGGGCTTACCTGGCTCTTGCTCGGAATGATCGGGCCGGCGCCGAGCGACGCGACGTACGCCGCGAGCTGGTCGATCTGCGCCTGGCTGTAGATGACCTTCTTCTTCGGCACCTGGGCGCCGGGCTGCTGCGCCGGCATACGGCCCGTACCGACCTGGAAGTCAACGGCGGCGGAGCCCACGCCGACCAGGCTCGGCCCGTCGGTGGTGCCCTGACCGCCGGTTCCGTGGCAGCTGGCGCAACCGACGGAGTACAGCTTCTTGCCCTCATCGATGGCGAGGGACTGGGCGGTTTCGTCGGCCTGCGCCTTACTCGCGGGCGCAAACGCGGCGTAGAGCCCCCCAGTGGCCGCCAGCGCGAGGAGTAGTACGACGACCGCCGCCAACGGATGGCGTCGTCGTGCGGAGAGCTTTTTCACGGATTACCCCGGTGTCAGGATCTTCTGCGTCGATGCTGGATGTGGTTCGGGTTCGAGCCCGGTTACTTGATCATGTAGATCGTGGCGAAGAGGCCGATCCACACGACATCGACGAAGTGCCAGTAATAGGACACGACGATGGCGGCGGTCGCCTGTTCGTGGGTGAACCTCTTGGCTGCGTACGTCCTGCCCAGAACGAGCAGGAAGGCGATGAGGCCGCCTGTCACATGCAGACCATGGAAGCCTGTGGTCAGGTAGAACACCGAGCCGTACGGGTCGGAGGACAGCGAGAGGCCCTCCTCCTTCACCAGCTCGGTGTACTCGAAGACCTGGCCTCCGATGAAGATCGCACCCATCACGAAAGTGATCACGAACCAGGTACGGAGCTTCTTCACATCGCCCCGCTCCGCGGCGAAGACGCCGAGCTGGCAGGTGAGTGAGGAGAGCACCAGGATCGTGGTGTTCGTCGCCGAGAACGGGAAGTTCAGGGCCGAAGCCATTTCCTTCCAGTGGTCCGGTCCCGTCACCGATCGCAGGGTGAAGTACATCGCGAAGAGGGCCGCGAAGAACATCAGCTCGGAACTCAACCAGATGATGGTTCCGACGCTGGTGAGGTTCGGTCGATTGACCGACGGGTGCGCGTGCCCGGTTTCTACTGTCGTTGCTGTCGCCACGACCGACATTATGTCGGTCGCTTATCCCGCCCTCACCCCGGGGGGTGCCGTTCGGTGTGTCAGCCGGGTGTGCCCTCCCCGAACGGCCCATGGAACAGCTGTCCCGAGCGGTGCTGACAGGCCGTCGGTCGGAGTACGATCCGCGCATCGGTTCATGCCCTGAAAGCCCCGAAGACACAGATGTCACGGAGGAACAATGCAGCCGACCGCCACGGTCCTGGTCTACAGCGACGACGCCAACACCCGTGAGCAGGTGAGGCTGGCAGCCGGGCGCAGGCCCGCGGCTGATGTGCCACCGGTGGAATTCCTGGAATGCGCCACCCTGCCCGCCGTACTCGAAGCCCTGGACCGCGGCGGCGTCGACGTCTGCGTGCTGGACGGCGAGACGGCGCCCGCGGGCGGCATGGGCGTCTGCCGGCAGATCAAGGACGAGATCTTCCGTTGCCCGCCGGTGCTGCTGCTGATGGGGCGCCCGCAGGACGCCTGGCTGGCCACCTGGAGCCGTGCGGACGCCGCGGTGACCCTGCCGGTCGAACCGGTCGAGCTCGCCGACACCCTGGCCGCCCTGCTGCGCAGCAGGGACTGCGTGAGCGCCTGAGACCTGCCGCGGCTTCGTCCGCGGTCCCGCTGAGGGGCAGCGCACTCCCCGGGCCGGTCAGACCTCGGGGCGCAGTCGCGCCGCCTGGATCGTGTCCGTACGGTCCGGGGTGGTGTTCTTCTGCAGGGCGCTGCCCTTCAGCCATTTGGCCCAGGACAGGTTCCAGTCGCCGTAGCCGTTGTCGAACGGCGTCATCGTCTCGCCCTGGCTGCCCACGACCGTGACGATGTCGCCCTGGCGCACTGTGTTGAAGAACCACTGGGCCTGGCTGGTGCTCATGCCCGTGCAGCCGTGGCTGACGTTCGCGTACCCCTGCGAGCCGGTGGACCAGGGGGCCGCGTGCACGTACTCGCCGCTCCAGGTGACACGCGTCGCGTAGTAGACCGGCAGGTCGTACGAGTCGGACGAGCCCTCCGCGATGCCGATCGTCTCGCCGCGCATACGTACGTAGTACTCCTTGCCCAGTACGACCTTGACGCCGTTTCGGGTGGCGAAGCCGGGCTTGCCGGTCGTCACCGGAATGGTCTTGATCACTTTCCCGTTGCGCTTGACCGTCATCGAGTGCGTCGTGGCGTCGGTGACGGCCTCGATGCGGTCGCCCGTGGTGAGCCTCAACGCCTTGGTGGGGGCGCCGTAGAGGGTGTCGGTGACCTTGACGCCGGCCAGGCCGCTGGTGACGTCGATGGTGGCCCTGGCGGGCCAGTAGTCCTTGGGGCGGTAGTGCAGGGTCTTGTCGTCGACCCAGTACCAGGAACCGGTCACCGCGGGTGTCGAGCGGACCCGCAGGGCGCGTTCGACGTTGGCCCTGGACGCCTTGTCCTTGACCGGAGCGCTGAGTTCCGCCGTGATGGGCTGTCCGACGCCGTAGGTGCCCGCCTGAGGGCCGAAGGCGACCTTGAGGAACTTCTTGGCGGAGGTGGTCCCGAAGGAGAGCGTACGGCTGCCCGGAGCGCCGTCGTCGTCCTCCATGCTGACCCGGACGGTGTACCGGGTGCCGGCGGCGAGCGGGACGGTGGAGTGCCACCGCTTCCCGTCGGCGTCGAGCTCGCCCGCCAGATGGCGGCCGGTCGTGTCGACGGCCGACACGTCCGTGATCCGGCCCTCGTCACCCTTGACGGTGACCTCCAGCGGCTTGCCGGGGTCGACCTTCTCGTCGCCGTCGGACGCGTTGGCGGAGATCTCGTCCACCGCGTCGTACGGCTTCTCCGCGAGCGGATGGGCGCCGGACCCGCCACAGGCGGTCACACCTGCGACCAGGGTCACGACCAGCAGAGTGCAGCTCACTATGGGGCGGATGCGCGGCGTGTGGTTCATGCACCCACGCTAAGAAGATTCATCCGTTTCAGCGCGCGGGATGACTGCAAACGGGGGACCCGCACTCCTCTCGGTGGAGAAGTGCGGGCCCCCCGTCAGGTGGAGCGGTGTCACTGGGTGCGGTTCTCACCGCGGTAGTACTCGAAGACCCAGCCGAACAGACCGATCAGGATCATCGGGGCCGAGAAGTAGAGCAGCCACCAGCCGAAGATGACCCCCATGAAGGCGAGGGCACCGCCGACCGCCAGCGAGAGCGGCTGCCAGCTGTGCGGGGAGAAGAACCCCACCTCGCCGGCCTCGTCCGCGACATCGGCTTCCTTGTTGTCCTGAGCCATGGCGTCGACCCGCTGCGCCGTGAAGGCCAGGTAGAAGCCGATCATGACACTCAGGCCGAAGGCCAGGACGAGCGCGGTGGTACCGGCCGGCTCCTTCGACCACACGCCGTACGTGACGGCCATGGCGAGCATGAAGACGCTCAGCCAGAGGAACATCTTGCCCTGGATCTTCACTTGCCGGCCTCCTTGCCACCAGCGAGGGCCTTGTCATCCTCGGAGGGGTGCTCCAGCTGCTCCAGCGCCGAGATCTCCGGGTGATGCAGGTCGAACGCCGGGGATTCGGAACGGATCCGCGGCAGGGTGAGGAAGTTGTGCCGCGGCGGCGGGCAGGAGGTCGCCCACTCCAGCGAGCGGCCGTAGCCCCAGGGGTCGTCGACCTCGATCTTCTTGCCGTACTTGGCGGTCTTCCACACGTTGTAGAAGAACGGCAGCATCGACAGGCCGAGCAGGAACGAGGAGATCGTCGAGATCGTGTTCAGCGCGGTGAAGCCGTCCGCGGCGAGGTAGTCCGCGTAACGACGCGGCATGCCCTCGGCACCGAGCCAGTGCTGCACCAGGAACGTGCCGTGGAAGCCCACGAACAGCGTCCAGAACGTGATCTTGCCGAGCCGCTCGTCCAGCATCTTGCCGGTGAACTTCGGCCACCAGAAGTGGAATCCGGAGAACATCGCGAAGACCACGGTGCCGAAGATGACGTAGTGGAAGTGCGCGACGACGAAGTACGAGTCCGAGACGTGGAAGTCCATCGGGGGCGATGCCAGGATCACGCCGGTCAGACCACCGAAGGTGAAGGTGATCAGGAAGCCGACGGCCCAGAGCATCGGTGTCTCGAAGGACAGCGACCCCTTCCACATCGTGCCGATCCAGTTGAAGAACTTCACACCGGTGGGTACCGCGATGAGGAATGTCATGAACGAGAAGAACGGCAACAGCACACCGCCCGTGACGTACATGTGGTGCGCCCACACGGTCACGGAGAGACCCGCGATGGCGATCGTCGCGCTGATCAGGCCGATGTAGCCGAACATCGGCTTCCGGCTGAACACCGGAATCACCTCGGAAATGATTCCGAAGAATGGCAGGGCAATGATGTACACCTCTGGATGGCCGAAGAACCAGAAGAGGTGTTGCCAGAGCAATGCGCCGCCATTGGCCGCGTCGAAGATATGCGCACCGAATTTACGGTCCGCCTCCAGCGCGAAGAGCGCGGCGGCCAGGACCGGGAAGGCCAGCAGGACCAGCACACCGGTCAGCAGGACGTTCCAGACGAAGATCGGCATGCGGAACATCGTCATGCCGGGAGCGCGCATGCAGATGATCGTGGTGATGAAGTTGACCGAACCGAGGATCGTGCCGAAGCCGGAGAAGGCCAGACCCATGATCCACATGTCGGCGCCGATACCCGGCGACCGGACCGCGTCCGAGAGCGGGGAGTAGGCGAACCAGCCGAAGTCCGCCGCACCCTGCGGGGTGAGGAAGCCGGCCACCGCGATGAGCGAACCGAAGAGGTACAGCCAGTAGGCGAACATGTTCAGCCGCGGGAACGCCACGTCGGGCGCGCCGATCTGCAGCGGCATGATCCAGTTCGCGAATCCGGCGAACAGCGGCGTCGCGAACATCAGCAGCATGATCGTGCCGTGCATCGTGAATGCCTGGTTGAACTGCTCGTTCGACATGATCTGCGTGCCGGGACGGGCCAGCTCGGCGCGCATGATGAGCGCCATCAGACCGCCGATGCAGAAGAACGCGAACGATGTGACCAGGTACATCGTGCCGATCGTCTTGTGGTCAGTGGTGGTCAGCCACTTGATGACGACGTTTCCCGGCTGCTTGCGCCGGACCGGCAGCTCGTCCTCGTACGAGTCGTCTGCTGCCGCGGCACCCTGAGGTTCGTTGAGGATGCTCACAGTTTGTTCGTCTCCGCATTCCTGGCCGGGTCAGTCTGCTCGATGCCGGCCGGCACGTAGCCCGTCTGGCCCTTCTTCGCCAGCTCCTTGAGGTGCGCCTGGTAGCGCTCCGGGGAGACGACCTTGACGTTGAAGAGCATCCGGGAGTGGTCGACGCCGCAGAGCTCGGCGCACTTGCCCATGAAGGTGCCCTCCTGGTTGGGGGTCACCTCGAAGGCGTTGGTGTGGCCCGGAATGACGTCCTGCTTCATGAGGAACGGCACCACCCAGAAGGAGTGGATGACGTCACGCGAAGTCAGAACGAAACGGACCTTCTCGCCCTTCGGCAGCCACAGGGTCGGACCCGGGTTGCCGTTCTGCGGGTTCCGGGTTCCCGGGATGCCGAAGTCGTAGACGCCTTCCGCACCCTTGGGGAATTGCTCCTGGAACCGGTTGGGGATGGCGTCGAGCTCCTTGGGGATCTCATTGCCCGTGGCGGCCGAGCCGTCCACGTTCTCGATGTAGTTGAAGCCCCAGCTCCACTGGTAGCCCACCACGTTGATGGTGTGGGCAGGCTTCGGGGAGAGCGAGAGGAGCTTCGATTCATCGCGCGCGGTGAAGTAGAACAACACCGAGACGATGATCAGAGGGACCACGGTGTACAGCGCCTCGATGGGCATGTTGTACCTGGTCTGCGGAGGAACCTCGACCTTGGTGCGGCTGCGCCGGTGGAAGATGACGCTCCACAGGATCAGGCCCCAGACCAGCACGCCCGTGGCGAGCGCTGCCGCCCACGAGCCCTGCCAGAGGGAAAGGATCCGTGGTGCCTCTTCTGTTACCGGCGTAGGCATACCAAGGCGGGGGAAGTCCTTGTATGTGCAACCGGTTGCGGTCGCCAGGATCAGGCCCGCAGTCAGCACCTGCGGCAGCTTCCGCCGCATCGGGCGCCGCGACGAGCGGTCGGAGCCGTTGGGACTCACGTAGCGCCTTCCCGAGAGTCTCGCCCGCGCGGTCGGCGCGGCCGTCTTTCTGGTCGGTCGCCGCCCTGACGCGGGCAGGGGTTTGGATGTTTATGCGGACCAAACCCTACTGGACGCTATTTGGGGTCGCGCGGGGAGGGTGCCAAACGCGCCGCCCGACTCCCCGAAGGGGTGGAATACGGGCCTCCGGCCGCCATCTGACGGCCCCTCTCCTGACCCTCCGGGCGGCCCGTCCCCCGGCCTGGGCCGGGCTCGGGCTAGCGTGGCCGTGTGCCCTACTTCGACACCGCGTCCTCCGCCCCCCTGCACCCCGTCGCACGCCAGGCGCTGCTTGCCGCGCTGGACGAGGGCTGGGCCGACCCGGCCAGGCTCTACCGCGAGGGACGGCGGGCCCGGCTGCTGCTGGACTCCGCCCGGGAGGCCGCCGCCGAGGCCGTCGGATGCCGCCCGGACGAGCTCACATTCACTCCTTCGGGGACCCGGGCGGTGCACTCGGGAATCTCCGGAGCCCTCGCGGGGCGTCGGCGTGTCGGCCGTCACCTGGTCGTCTCCTCGGTCGAACACTCGTCGGTGCTCCATTCGGCCGCCGCCCATGAGGCGCAGGGCGGATCGGTCTCCGAGGTCCCGGTGGACCGGTCGGGGGCGGTGAGCGCGGCGGCGTACGCGGAGGTGCTGCGCGAGGACACCGCGCTGGCCTGTCTGCAGTCCGCCAATCACGAGGTCGGCACCGAGCAGCCGGTGGCCGGTGTCGCGGAGGTCTGCCGGGCGGCAGGGGTGCCCCTGCTGGTGGACGCCGCGCAGACGCTGGGCCGGGAGCCGGTGCCGGCCGGCTGGTCGCTGCTGGTGGGCAGTGCCCACAAGTGGGGCGGGCCGTCCGGCGTTGGGCTGCTGGCGGTGCGCAAGGGGGTGCGGTTCGCCGCGCAAGGACCGGCCGACGAGCGGGAATCGGGGCGGGCGGCGGGGTTCGAGAACATTCCGGCGATCGTCGCCGCGGCGGCGTCGCTGCGGGCGGTGCGGGCCGAGGCCGCCGCCGAGTCCGTACGGCTGCGGGCCCTGGTGGACCGGATCAGGGCCGCGGTGCCGGAGCTGGTGCCCGATGTGGAGGTGGTCGGCGATCCGGTGCGGCGGCTGCCGCATCTGGTGACCTTCTCCTGTCTCTATGTCGACGGGGAGACACTGCTCCATGAGCTGGACCGGGCCGGTTTCTCCGTATCGTCCGGTTCGTCCTGCACCAGCAGCACGCTGACACCGAGCCATGTGCTCAGGGCCATGGGGGTGCTGTCGGAGGGGAACGTACGGGTGTCGCTGCCGAACGGCACCGCCCAGGAGGACGTCGACCGTTTCCTGGACGTGCTGCCCCGGGCGGTGGCGGAGGTACGGGAGAGGCTGGGCGCGCCGGTACCGGCGTCCCCCTCCCCCGCCCCGGCCGCGTCCCTGGTGGTCGACGCGCTCGGGAAGCGCTGCCCGATCCCGGTGATCGAGCTCGCGAAGGTGATCGGGGAGGTGCCGGTGGGCGGGACGGTGACCGTGCTCTCCGACGACGAGGCGGCACGTCTGGACATCCCGGCCTGGTGCGCGATGCGCGAGCAGGAGTACGTGGGCGAGGAGCCGGCGGACCGTGGCTCGGCCTATGTGGTCCGCCGGCTCGTCTGAGCCCGTCCGCCGGATCAGCCCAGGTGTGCGTGGACCTCGGCGGCGGCGTCGTGGCCGTACGCCTTGGTGAAGCGGTCCATGAAGTGGGCGCGACGCAGCGTGTACTCCTGGGTGCCGACCGTCTCGATGACCAGGGTGGCCAGCATGCAGCCGACCTGGGCGGCGCGCTCCAGGCCGACGCCCCAGGCGAGACCGGAGAGGAAACCGGCCCGGAACGCGTCGCCGACGCCGGTCGGGTCGGCCTTGATCTCCTCCTCGGGACAGCCGACCTCGATCGGGTCCTGGCCGGCCCGCTCGATGCGTACGCCGCGGGCCCCGAGGGTGGTGACCCGGTGGCCGACCTTGGCCAGGATCTCCTCGTCGGTCCAGCCGGTCTTGGACTCGATGAGCCCCTTCTCGTACTCGTTGGAGAAGAGGTACGTGGCGCCGTCCAGGAGGATCCGGATCTCGTCGCCGTCCATCCGCGCGATCTGCTGCGAGAAGTCCGCGGCGAACGGGATGCCCCGGGAGCGGCACTCCTCGGTGTGGCGGAGCATCGCCTCGGGGTCGTCGGCGCCGATCGAGACCAGGTCGAGGCCGCCGACCCGGTCGGCGACGGCCTTCAGCTCGATGAGCCGGGCCTCGCTCATCGCACCGGTGTAGAAGGAACCGATCTGGTTGTGGTCGGCATCCGTCGTGCAGACGAAACGGGCGGTGTGCAGGACCTCGGAGATCCGGACCGACCCGGTGTCGACGCCGTGGCGGTCGAGCCAGGCGCGGTACTCGTCGAAGTCGGAGCCGGCGGCACCGACCAGGATCGGCTTCGTACCCAGCAGGCCCATGCCGAAGCAGATGTTGGCGGCGACACCGCCCCGGCGCACGTCGAGATTGTCGACCAGGAAGGAGAGCGAGACCGTGTGCAGCTGATCCGCGACCAGCTGGTCGGCGAAACGGCCGGGGAAGGTCATGAGGTGATCGGTGGCGATGGAGCCGGTGACTGCGATTCGCACGGGGAGACTGCTCCTGCGGAGATCGGGGGGAACGGGTGACTGTCTGTTCCCGGGGCGGCGTGACAGTTCACGCTACCGGTTCCCCGGACCCGCCTGAAGGGGGGAAAACTACCCGATAGTAGGGCTTTCTTCCTGAGGCGTGTGGTGCCTACGGTGCGGTTATGTCGAACCACATCGCCACGCGCGAGTCCGAGATCAGCCTGGCCGAGCTGCGCGGGGACTGCGCGCGGATGGCTCCGCACTGGGTGGCCCACCCGAAGTCTGCCCCTGTTCCGGTCGCGCCGTCCCGGATTCACGGGGTCACGGTGCCCGCCGCCTCCGCCCGGCTGGTCGACGCCATGTCCGACTACGGCGACTGAGAGGCGGCCCAGACCGGCACCGATCGCACCCGACGCCCCCGCGCGGGAACCGTGCGCGCCGCTGCCCCGTCCCACCGTTGCCCCCGTTCCGGGGGGCGGACGACAGGCCGGGTGACGGCGTGTGACGGCTATGCAGGCGAAGGAGCGATCCGGTGAGCACCGAGCGACCCGACAACGACGTGACCGGCCCCCGGCGGCGTTCGCCGCTCGCCGTGGCCTCGGTGGCGGCAGCCGTACTGCTGGCCGGTGGCGGCGGCGCGTACTGGGCGGCGACCGCGGCCGACGGCGACGGCGCGGCGGCCGGCAGCGCGGACGACAGCGGGGGGCGCACCCCTCCCCCGCTGTCCCTGGACGCCGGGTCGGACGGCTCCGCGACGCCGGACGGGCCCGTGCGGGGCATCGCGCCGGGCGAGCCCGACCCGAACGGCGGCCGGGTGGTCTACCGCGTGTCCGGCAAGCTGCCCGAGGGGCCGCGCACGGCCGCGGTGCAGCGCGCGAAGGGGACCGTCTCCGAGGCCGAGGTGGCCCGGCTGGCGAAGGCGCTGAAGCTGCCGGGGACGCCGCATGCGGAGGGCACGGCCTGGATCGTGGGGTCCACCCGGGACGGCTCGGGCCCGGTCCTGCGGGTGAACAAGCAGGCGCCGGGCACCTGGTCCTTCGCCCGTTACGGCTCCGGCGGTACGGACAACTGCCGTAAGACCGCGGTCTGTTCGAGCGAGCAGCTGTCCCCGGGCGGTTCCGGTTCCCCGGTGAGCGAGAGCGCCGCCCGGGCCGCCGCGACCCCGGTCCTGAAGGCGGCGGGACAGGACGACGCCGCGCTCGACACCCGTCAACTGATGGGCTCGGTACGGGTGGTGAACGCCGACCCGAAGGTGGACGGGCTTCCCACGTATGGCTGGTCGACCGGGATCCAGGTGGGGCCGAATGGTGAAGTGGTGGGCGGCGGCGGACAGTTGAAGGCCCTGGAGAAGGGCGAGAGCTATCCGGTGATCGGCGCGGCCGAGGCACTGAAGCAGCTGAACGGGCCGGCGTCCCGCAAGGACGCACCCGCGGACATCGGTGGATGCGCCACCCCCGTACCGCTGGATGAAGGCCTGAAATCGCCGAAGGCGCACTGCGGGGCGCGGACCGGGGCGGAGCGGCCGACGACGACCGTGACGGTGGACAAGGCGGTGTTCGGCCTGGCGATGCAGTACGAGGCGGGCAAGCAGACGCTCGTGCCGTCCTGGCTCTTCTCGGTGCGGCCGGCCGCGGGCGGTCTGGGCACCACGGTGTCGCAGGTCGCCGTGGCTCCCTCGTACCTGGCGAAGGACGCACCGGCGACGACCGTCCCCACGCCGGCCCCGACGCCTCCCCCGGGGAACCCGGAGAAGCCCCAGCGGCAGTTGCTCTCGTACAGCGCGGACGGACGGACCCTGTCGGTGACGTTCTGGGGCGGGGTGTGCAGTACGTACACCGCGAGCGCGACCGAGGACCAGAACAAGGTGACCGTGAAGGTGACGGAGACGAAGCAGGCCGGGAAGAAGGTCTGCATCATGATCGCCAAGGAGCTGACCCGGACGGTGACGCTCGACGCGCCGCTCGGCGACCGGACCGTGGTCGACGCGGTGTCGGGCGGCGACGTGCCCCGCGCCTGAGCGCCGGGCCCTCGGGTACGACGATGGCGGCGGTCCCGGATTCCGGGGCCGCCGCCGTTGTGCCGCTCCGGCGCAGCGCCCTGGGGCGTCGGCGCCGCCCTCAGCTCAGCTGAAGGAGTCGCCGCAGGCGCAGGAGCCCGTGGCGTTGGGGTTGTCGATCGTGAAGCCCTGCTTCTCGATGGTGTCGACGAAGTCGATGGAGGCGCCGCCCAGGTACGGAGCGCTCATCCGGTCGGTGACGACCTTGACGCCGTCGAAGTCCTTCACGACGTCACCGTCGAGCGAACGCTCGTCGAAGAAGAGCTGGTAGCGCAGGCCCGAGCAGCCGCCGGGCTGGACGGCGACGCGCAGCGCCAGGTCGTCACGGCCTTCCTGCTCCAGCAGGCCCTTGACCTTGGCTGCGGCGGCGTCGGACAGGAGGATGCCGTCGCTCACGGTGGTGGTCTCGTCCGATACGGACATCTGCTTCTCTCCCGGGTTGTACGGAGACTGCTTGCCGACGTTGCAACCGTCGGGACCGCGGATTCATTCCGGGCCGAGCGCTTGCCTGTTCCATTCATGCTCGCACACCGGTCGGCGCGGGGGATGCGTCACATCGACACTATGGCCATCGTCAAAGTGACGTGAACCGGATATGATAGATAACGTCAATTAGACGAAAAGGCTTCGCGGAAGCTTTTCGCAGAGGCTTTCAGCAGAGAAGAAAGGGTGCGTGACGTGACCACGGCCCACCCCGTCCAGGATCTCGACGTCCAGCCGACGCCCCTCGCCCTGCTCCTGCTCGGCCGTGAGGCCGACCCGAAGAGCGAGCGCGGCGTCGAGTGCCCCGGCGACCTGCCATCCCCGTCCGACCCGGACCTGGTGGAGCGTGCCCGCGCGGCCAAGGAGAAGCTCGGGGACAAGGTGTTCGTCCTCGGCCACCACTACCAGCGCGACGAGGTCATCCAGTTCGCCGACGTCACCGGCGACTCGTTCAAGCTCGCCCGGGACGCGGCCGCGCGACCGGAGGCCGAGTACATCGTCTTCTGCGGCGTGCACTTCATGGCCGAGTCCGCGGACATCCTGACCACCGACGACCAGAAGGTCGTGCTGCCGGACCTGGCGGCGGGCTGTTCCATGGCCGACATGGCCACCGCCGAGCAGGTCGCCGAGTGCTGGGACGTGCTGACCGAGGCCGGGGTCGCCGAGCAGGTCGTGCCGGTCTCGTACATGAACTCCTCCGCCGACATCAAGGCCTTCACCGGCCGGCACGGCGGCACGATCTGTACCTCGTCCAACGCCAAGCGGGCGCTGGAGTGGGCCTTCGAGCAGGGCGAGAAGATCCTCTTCCTCCCCGACCAGCACCTGGGCCGGAACACCGCGGTCCGGGACATGGGGATGTCGCTGGAGGACTGCGTCCTCTACAACCCGCACAAGCCCAACGGCGGTCTGACCGCCGAGGAGCTGCGCGACGCGAAGATGATCCTGTGGCGCGGGCACTGCTCGGTGCACGGCCGCTTCTCGGTCGAGTCCGTCAACGATGTGCGCGAGCGGATTCCGGGCGTCAATGTGCTGGTGCACCCGGAGTGCAAGCACGAGGTCGTGGCGGCGGCGGACTACGTCGGCTCGACGGAGTACATCATCAAGGCCCTGGAGGCGGCGCCGGCCGGCTCGAAGTGGGCGATCGGCACCGAGCTGAACCTGGTGCGGCGCCTGGCGAACCGGTTCGCGGCCGAGGACAAGGAGATCGTCTTCCTCGACAAGACGGTGTGCTTCTGCTCGACGATGAACCGGATCGACCTGCCGCACCTGGTGTGGGCGCTGGAGTCGCTGGCCGAGGGCAACCTGGTCAACCGGATCGAGGTCGACCCGGAGACGGAGAAGTACGCGAAGCTCGCACTGGAGCGGATGCTGGCGCTGCCGTAGCCGGTTCCGTGCCCCGGGAGGGCCGGAAAGGCCGATTCCGTCTGTGATGAGAGAGGGGCCGATCAGGTCGACCTGCTGGCCGATCTGATCGCCCCGCTCGGTCTTTTCGCGGGCGTCGTTCAGCTGCTGGGCCTGCGCAGCCTGGTCCTCTCTTCCATGCCGGCCCGGATCAGGGCGTCGTTCTGATGACCGGCGTTCTGATCCGCGGTTGAGGTACTGCAAATCGATCCGGTAGCCCCTTCATCGATGTTGCTCTCCGACGCGAGCTGTCGCCGGTGTCCACTTGTGGGTTCGTGACCGCTTGAGCTCGCCTTCGTTCGCTGACACCGCGGAGCATGATGCCCTCCCTGCCGACCACCCCCGCTCGGCGCGGGCTGTCAGGTCCTCCGAGGCGACTGGTTGTTCAGCGGTGCACCGGCTGGTCAGCGAGGGCTTCGGTGATGGTGAGGCTGTCTTCGTAGACTGCGTAGCGGGTGATCAGGCCTTCTTCGACGGTGAGGTGGAGCGCGCACAGGGCCCTGTACGGTCGGCCTGTGGCTTTTACGGTCTGCCGGATGTCGCCGAGCACGATCGCGTCCGTGCCGTCGACGAGGACGCGGGATACCGTTCCGGCCGACTTCTCAGGAACGTGGAAGGCGGCTATCTCCCGGAAATGGCCGGCGACGTCGGCGCGGGTCGAGCGGGGACGGATCCACGGCGCCGCCGGGTGGCCACTGTCCGGCCAGTTCAACTGCCAGTCGACGTGTTCTGCAAACAGTTCAGCGATCCGGTCCGGGTCGCCCTCGCTCAGCCGACGAAGGAAGTCCTCCGCCGTTGCACGAGTGCTCGCCTTCGTCCCGGCGGCCAGCATGTCCACGGTGAACTGGTATTCGCTCCGGATGAGCCCGTTCCCGCCGAGGGTGAGAACGGTGCGGCCGGTCCAGGCGATGTCCCCTCCGGCTGTGGGGACCATGTAAGTGGTGAAGGTGATCGTGTCGTGATGGCCGGCCGCGTCGCCCGCGGGCCGGAAGACGAATCCTGCGTCCCGCACCAGATCGTTGTGGGCCTCGGCGATCCGGGCTTCGAGGGCGTCGTGACCGTGGTACCGCGCGGATTCGGTGGTCTCGACACCGTCCGCGTCCCACAGCTCGGCAACAGCGCGTCGGCGCGCCACCGGGTCGGGCTCATTCCACACCGCGACATACCGCTCGACAAACTGGTCGATATCAATGTCAATATCCATGGGTGGGACGCTATTTCCGCTCCACTGACACCTCGTGTCAGTGGACTGCGGCAGACTTCGCCGCATGCGCGCGAGCCGACTGGTATCCATCCTGCTGCTCCTGCAGACCCGGGAACGGATGACAGCACAGGAGCTGGCAGACACTCTGGAGGTGTCCGTGCGCACCGTCTACCGTGACATGGAGTCCCTCAGTGCGGCAGGTGTGCCGCTGTACGGCGAACCCGGTCACGACGGCGGCTATCAACTGCTCGGCGGTTTCCGCACCCGGCTGACCGGGCTGACCACGGATGAGGCCGATTCGCTGTTCCTGACCGGGCTGCCGACGGCCGCCGCCGACCTTGGCATGGGCGCAGCCGTGACCGCCGCGCAGCTCAAGCTCATGGCCTCGCTGCCTGTCGAGCTGCGCGACCGCGCCGGCCGGATCGCCGAGCGATTCCACCTCGACGCCCCGCCGTGGTACCGAGAAAGCGACCGCGCGCCGCACCTGAGCACGGTCGCGGAGGCGGTGTGGAACAACCGAGCCGTGCGGGTGCGCTATCTGCGCTGGGCCGAACCTCACGAGATCACCCGGACCGTAGAACCGTACGGGCTGGTACTCAAGGCAGGTCACTGGTACCTCGTAGCCGGCGGCACCGAGCAGCTCCGCACCTACCGCATCTCGCGGATAGTGGACCTGCACGTCCTCGATGAGCGGTTCGAACGGCCCGACGGGTTCGACCTGGCCGACTACTGGCAGAACTACCTGCAGTTCTTCGACACGCGCCGCCACCAGGACGAGGCTACCGTCCGTCTGTCTCCAAGCACCTTCCACCGATTGCCCCATCTATGGGGCTCAGCCATGGCCGATGCCGCACACCGGACGGCAACGCCCCCGGATGCCGATGGCTGGACCTGCGTGACGATCCCGATCGAGTCCGTTGAACAGGCGCTTCCCGAACTTCTCAAACTCGGCGCCGAGGCCGAGATCCTCGCCCCGGCCGGACTCCGTGAACAGATCACCCGGACACTTGACGCCCTGACCCGCATCTACCGACGACCGGTCTGACATTCCTGACGGTGGACCACGGTTCGTCACCGACGACGGTGGCGAAGCCCCCGTCGTGCTGAAGGGCTTACGCGACTGCGTCGCCGCCGCTTCCCTCGGCCCGCATCTGCTCGTCCTCAACGCCTGCTGGACGGAGCCGTTCGCCAAAGAACTGGTCGGCTCCGTCCCAGTCGCCATCGGCCGGCAGGGACAGGCCCCCGGTGCGTACACGTCCACCTTCGCCCGGGTCTTCTACCGCAACCTCGCCGAGGGAGACCGTCCTCCGGGCCCATGAGACGGCCTGCCTCATGCTGGGGCTCATCGGCTGTACGGACCTGCCCGTTCTGCACACCGCCCCCGGGCATCTGCCCGAGGCCCACTTCCTGATCCGTCCCGAGGAACGCCCCGTCCCTTCGGGCCGGCCGCTCACGCCTCGCTGGTACAAGAGCAGTGCTCGGTTGCGTAAGCCACGGCTTCCTCGTCCTCCGCAAGCGTGAGCCCGGCCTCCATGGGGCGCGGAAACGGCAGGAGCAACAGAAACAACGGAACCAGCAGAACGGCCTGTCCCACGCTCCCGCGTGGGACAGGCCGTTCCCGCTTTTACCGGTTCACCAAACCGACTACACGCCCGACGGCTCCGCCGTGCGCGTCTCGTCCGACTCGTCCGACTCGGTGGACTCGGCCTGCACCGGACCGCCGGCCTTCTTGGCGCGCTTGATCGTCTTCTTCTTCGCGCGGCGCTCCTTGCGGAGCTCCACCATCGAGTAGAGGGTCGGCACCAGGATCAGCGTGAGCAGCGTCGAGGTGACCAGGCCGCCGATCACGACCACCGCGAGCGGCTGCGAGATGAAGCCGCCCTCGCCGGTGACGCCGAGTGCCATCGGGAGCAGGGCGAAGATCGTCGCCAGGGCGGTCATCAGGATCGGGCGGAGCCGGTGGCGGCCGCCCTCGATGACCGCTTCGACGACGCCCATGCCCTGGGTCCGGTACTGGTTGATCAGGTCGATCAGCACGATCGCGTTGGTCACCACGATGCCGATCAGCATCAGCATGCCGATCATCGCCGGGATGCCCATCGGGGTGCCGGTGATGACCAGCAGGCCGATCGCGCCGGTGGCCGCGAACGGGACGGAGACCAGCAGGATCAGCGGCTGGACGAGGGACCGGAAGGTCGCCACCAGCAGCATGAAGACGATCGCGATCGCCGCCAGCATGGCCAGGCCGAGCTTCTTGAACGAGTCGCTCTGGTCCTCGGAGACACCGCCGATGGTGGCGGTGGCGCCGTCCGGGAGCTTCAGGGCGTCGATCTTCGTCTGGAGCGCGGAGCTGACCGCACCGGTGTCGTCACCGGTGGGCTTGGCGGTGATGGTCGCGGCGCGCTGGCCGTCGATCCGGGTCATCGAGACCGGTCCGGGGACCAGTTCGACATCGGCGATCTGTCCGAGCTTCACCGGGCCGAGGGGAAGGTTCTTCAGCTCGGCCATCGTGGTCGCCGGGTGGGCGGACTTGATGACGACGTCGCGCTCGGTGTCGTCCATGATCGCCTTGCCGGACGGGGTGCCGCGCACCGCTCCGGCGACGGCCGCGCCGAGCGTGGTCTGGTTGAAGCCGGCCTCCGCGGCCTTGGGCGTGGCCTTGACCGAGATCCGCGGGACGCTCTGCGCGAGGTCGCTCTGGACGTCGGTGACGTCCTTGAGTCCGGCGACCTCGGCCCGTACCTTCTCGGACGCCTTCTTCAGCACGTCCGCGTCGGCGGCCTTGACCACGACGCTGAGGTCCTGGCTGCCGAAGCCGTCGCCCGCGGAGATCTTGGTGTCACCGATGCCGTCGAGCTTGCCGAGCGCCGCGTCGATGCGCTTCTGGGTGGCGTCGAAGTGGCCCGAGTCCTTCAGGGTGACCTGGTACGAGGCCTGGTTGGAGCCGGTGCCGCCGCCGAAGGCCGCCATGAAACCGGACGAGCCGACGGTGACCTGGTAGTCCTTGACGCCCTCGTCGTCGGTGAGGACCTTCTCGACCTTCTTGGCCGCCTTGTCCGCGGCCGCCAGGCTGGTGCCGGGAGCCAGCTCCTGCTTGATGGAGAGGACTTCCTGCTCGCCCTGGTCGAAGAAGTTGGTCTTCAGCAGCGGGGCCATGCCGAAGGTGCCGAGGAGCACGGCGACGGCGATGACGATGCTGGTGACACGACGCCGGGTCGCGAAGCGCAGCACCGGGACGTACAGCCGCTGGAGCCGGCTGCGGGCCTCCTTCTCCTCGGCCTTGCGACGGGCCTCGCCCGGGTTCTCCGTGGCGCCCTTCGGGGCGCGCAGGAACCAGTACGACAGGACGGGGACGACGGTCAGCGAGACCAGCAGGGAGGCCAGCAGGGCCGCGGTGACGGTCAGCGAGAAGGAGCCGAAGAGCTCGCCGACCATGCCGCCGACGAGACCGATCGGCAGGAAGACGGCGACCGTGGTGAGGGTCGAGGAGGTGACCGCGCCGGCCACTTCCTTCACCGCGGTGATGATCGCCGACTGGCGCGCCTCGCCGTAGCCGAGGTGGCGCTTGATGTTCTCCAGGACCACGATCGAGTCGTCGACGACGCGGCCGATCGCGATGGTCAGCGCGCCCAGCGTGAGCATGTTGAGCGAGAGGTCACGGGTCCAGAGCACGATCAGCGCGAGGACCACGGAGAGCGGGATGGAGACCGCGGTGACCAGGGTCGAACGCAGCGACGCGAGGAAGACCAGGATCACGATGACGGCGAAGAGCAGACCGAGCGCGCCCTCGGTGGTCAGACCGGAGATCGCCTTGGAGACGGCGGGACCCTGGTCGGAGACGACGGTCAGCTCGGCACCGGCACCGAGGTCCTTGCGGAGGTCGGGGAGCTTGTCCTTGACCGCGTCCGAGATGGCGACGGCGCTGCCGTCCTTGTCCATCGTGGCCATCACGGCGAGGCTCGGCTTGCCGTTGGTACGGGTGATGGAGACCGCGGTGGACGGCTCCTGCTTCACCGTGGCGACGTCACCGACGCGGACCGGCTCGCCGGGCTTGCCCGTGGCCGGGTCCTGACCGGTGACCCGCAGGTCCTCGATCTGCTTCAGGGAGGTGAAGGCACCGCCGACCTGGACGGTGCGGCTCTTGCCCGACTCGGAGAAGGAACCGGCGGGGACGGTCGCGCCGCCCGCCTGGAGCGCCTGGGAGAGCGTCATGGCGTTCAGACCGGCGGCGGCGAGCTTCTTGTCGTCGGGGGTGATGGAGACCTGGAGGTCCTGCACACCGTCGACGGAGACCTGGCCGACGCCGCTGATGTCCTCCAGGGCGGGGACGACCGTCCGGTCCAGCTGGTCGGCGAGCGCCTGCTGGTCCTTGTCGGAGGTGACGGCGAGGACGACGGCCGGGATGTCGTCCGTCGAGCCGGCGATGACCTGCGGGTCGACGTCGTCGGGAAGCTGGGCGCGGGCGCGGTTCACCGCCTGCTGGATGTCGGCGACGAGCTGCTTGGTGCCCTCGCTGCCGAAGTCGAAGGACGCCATGATGACGGCGCTGCCCTCGCTGGCGGTCGAGGTGATGCCGGTGACGCCGTCGACGGCCTTGACGGAGTTCTCGAGCGGTTCGACGACCTGCTTCTCGACCACATCGGGGGACGCACCCTGGTAGGGGGCGATTACCGACACCATCGGGAGTTCGATGGTGGGCAGCAGCTGCTGCTTGAGCTGCGGGATCGCGATCGCTCCGAATACGAGCGCGACGATCGAGATCAGTCCGATCAGGGCCCGTTGCGCGAGGCTGAATCTGGACAGCCAGGACATGGGTGGGTCTCTCTTCTGTGGCTTACGCGGCAGGTGGGCGGGTGACTCGGGAACAGACCCGGCCCAGCTATACGATCGCCGACCGGCAGGGGCGAAAGCGTCGGCCCCCGGGTTGCTTTCTTATGTCGCGCATACCGCAGGTGGAGTACGCCGTATCTCCACCTGTCACTCCACCCTGGGGCGCACCAGGCCGGATTCGTAGGCAATTACTACCAATTGGGCCCTGTCCCTGGCCCCCAGCTTCGCCATCGCTCTGTTCACATGGGTCTTGACGGTGAGCGGGCTGACGACGAGCCGCTCGGCGATCTCGTCGTTGGAGTGGCCGCCCGCGACCAGGACGAGTACCTCGCGCTCGCGGCCGGTGAGCGCGGCCAGCCGCTCGGAGTACTCCGCGGCGCTCGGCCCGTCGCTGTCCGAACTGCCGCCCTGCGCGAGGAAGGTGGCGATCAGGCCCTTGGTCGCGGCGGGCGAGAGCAGCGCCTCGCCGCCCGCGGCGATACGGATGGCATTGAGCAGTTCCTCCGGTTCCGCCCCTTTGCCCAGGAAGCCGGACGCCCCGGCCCGCAGCGACTGCACCACGTACTCGTCCACCTCGAAGGTGGTGAGCATGACCACCCGTACGCCGGCCAGCTCCGGATCGGCGCTGATCATGCGGGTCGCGGTGAGTCCGTCCGTACCGGGCATCCGGATGTCCATGAGCACCACGTCGGCACGGGTCGAGCGGGCGAGCTCCACGGCCTGCGCGCCGTCCGCCGCCTCGCCGACCACCTCCATGTCGGCCTCCGAGTCGACCAGCACCCGGAACGCGCTGCGCAGCAGCGCCTGGTCGTCGACGAGCAGCACCTTGATGGGCGGTGTCATGCGTTTTCCCCCGTCCGGCCCGCCGCGCCCGGCTTCCCGGACTCCGCCGTTCGGGCCTCGACGGGCAGGATCGCATGGACCCGGAATCCGCCGCCGTAGCGGGGCCCCGCGGTGAGGGTGCCGCCGAGCGCGGTGACGCGTTCGCGCATGCCGAGCAGGCCGTGACCGCCGCCGTCGCCCTCGCCGTCGCCCCCGCCGTCGCCGTTGTCGATCACGGTGATCTCGGCCGTGGACCCGACCCGTACGACGCTCACCTCGGCCCTGGCCCCGGGGCCCGCGTGTTTGCGGACATTGGTCAGCGCCTCCTGGATGACCCGGTACGCGGCCAGGTCGACGGCCGCGGGCAGCGGGGGCCGCCGATCGGTGCAGGCCACCTCGACGGGGAGCCCGGCCCGGCGGACGGTGTCGACCAGGTCATCGAGGACGGCGAGCCCCGGGGCGGGTTCGGTCGGCGCCTCCGGGTCGCCGGACTGGCGCAACAGCCCGACGGTGGCCCGTAGTTCGTCGAGCGCGGAGCGGCTGGCCTCCCGGACGTGGGCCAGCGCCTCCTTGGCCTGGTCGGGGCGCTTGTCCATGACGTGGGCGGCCACCCCGGCCTGGACGTTGACCAGGGCGATGTGGTGGGCGACGACATCGTGGAGATCGCGGGCGATGCGCAGCCGCTCCTCGGCGACCCGCCGCCGGGCCTCCTCGTCGCGGGTTCGTTCGGCCCGTTCGGCGCGTTCCCTGATCGCGTCGACGAAGGCGCGCCTGGAGCGGACTGCGTCCCCCGCGGCACAGGCCATGCCGGTCCAGGCGAAGACGCCGAAGTTCTCCTGGGCGTACCAGGGCGCCGCGCCGAAGAGCATCGCAGCGGCCGTCAGCACGGCAACCGTCAGCAGACCGACCCGCCAGGTGGTGGGCCGGTCGGTGCGGGCGGCGACGGTGTACAGCGCGATGACGGTGCTCATGACCACGGGCGCGGGCGGGTCCGATCTCACCAGCTCGACCACCGTCAGCCCGGCGGTGAAGGCGAGCACCGCCATGGGATTGCGCCGCCGCCAGATGAGCGCCACGGCACCGGGCACCATCAGCAGCACGCTGCTCACTGCGGGCGCGCGGGTGCCGAAGGTGGGCCCGTTGCCCGCGCCCGGGTGGGCGAACGACCCGACGATCATGGCGACCAGCACCGCCAGGGCCAGCGCGGCGTCCAGCGCGAGGGGATGGTCGCGCAGCCAGTACCGGATGCGCAGAACCCCGGATCCGAGGGTGGTCACGTCAAGCTACGTTACGG